>SYJA01000039.1 GCA_005798555.1 Actinomycetota bacterium | reverse complement strand
TGAAAGCTCGTCCAACCCGGCTAGGCCGAGCATCGTCGGGATGAGATCTGCATGACTCGTCAGGGCATCGCTTGTCACGTGACCGCGGAAGAGCTCGGGGTTGTGGAAGATGAACGGTACGCGCAGCATCTCGTCGTAGCCCGAGTGCCACTTTTGGAACATGCCACCGTGGGCACCGAGCATCTCACCGTGGTCGGAGAGGTAAATAATGATCGTGTCGCGATACTGCTCGCGATCCTCGGTCAGCGTGTTGATCACCTTGCCGATTTGCTCGTCGACATTTTTTTGCAGTTGGTAATAGAAACGGTGGTATGCCTCATTGTTGTTAAGTGGTTGGAAAGCCTTGGGGTATTGCGCCACGAAGCTCTTCTGCGCCACCGGCTTGGTGCTGAGATCCTCATTGGTCGACGCCGTATAGGCCGGGCCAAAGAGATTCCGCGGCACATTGGAGCCCAACAACTGTTGCGCCAGGTAGAAGGAGCCTTGGCTGCCGGAGAGATCCCCAGCCAGGCTTAGGCTCCCCCACACGGTGATGTCGTGCGGATTGACGAAGGACGTAACCAACAGCCATGGCTTGTCGGTGCGTCGCAGACGTTGTAGCTGCTCCGAGCCCAGTTCGGCATAGACCTCGTCGCGGCCCCGGCCGCCTGGACCAGAGGACCCGGAGTTAAGCGGGTTACTACCGTGGGGCTCGGGGCCGATGAAACCGGTGAAGCCGTAGCGGTCAAGGCGCTCGGCTTCCAGGTAGACGTCCTCAAGGTATCGATCCCGGCCACCCACATTGTTGTATGACGGCAACGGATTATACGAACCGGCCTGATAAAGATCTTCATCCGAGATGTGCCACTTGCCCTTCCAGTAGGTGTCGTACCCGGCTGTCCGAAACCAGTTACCCAAGGTCGGCACCGTCGTGGGGTCGAGCCAGAAGAGATCCTCCTCAATAGCGGACTTGGCCGCGCCCGAAGTCTGCGCGACGCCATGTAGGGACGGGTACTGCCCGGTGTAGATGGATGCCCGGCTGGGCTGGCAGGCCACCGACATCACATGGTGGTGGGTGAACTCAAAGGAATTGCTACGCAGAAAGTTCTGAGTGGCCAGGTTCTGAAGGCGCCAAAGTTGCAGTTCTGGCGACTCGTAGAACGGCGCTGCGCGCTGCTCATCCATCATGACAATCAAGAAGTTGGGGCGCCGCTTCAACCGGCCGCGCGGCTTGAACTTTGGCAGCGGGGCGGCCTGCGCCGTCGGGCGACCGGATGCGGCCAGTCCTGCTGCAGTTACACCGGCCACACTCGTTGCCTGCAGGAACTTGCGCCGGCTCAGGTTTGGCTTGTTGTTCTCTGACATTTAACTAGTTACCTTTCAAGGTGGAGTCGTGCAGCGATATCGTGCCCACCACTAAGTCATAAGTGAGGGTGTAGTCAAAGTAAAAGGAATTTCCGGTGTTAATGAATGGTTGGCCCCTTGGAATGAGGCGCACTCGATTACGTGAGCCGGTGTTTCCGGCAATGAACTCATGCCCGTAGTAAGCACTCCCCGCCGCGGCAATTTTGACCCTTGTTCCCGGTCTCACCAGATTCGTGCTCGCATGGGGAACCCGGGCAAAGTTGCGTCCGATCACTCGCATCAACGTAAAGCCGGAGTCGAACCAAGTTGGTACGCACTGCTCGCGTAACACTGCGAATTTCCAGCAACCAGTGGCCTGATGATCATCCCAGTTCAGAGCCCCGTTGATATCTTGGCTCACGTATGGCAATTCGAAAGCCATCGTTGGGTCAACCGGCGGCTCGGCCCCGAGTATCAGGGCCCCTGGCCGGCCAATTGGGGTGCCGATATTGCGATTGAAATGAATACTCCAACGCAGCCCAAGCGCACCGGGCATGGACTTCAAGATGTTTGTCATGTTGCCACCATCGCCGGTCCCAAGACCAATGATCCCGGAGATACCACGGTTCTTCCACTGCGCGATGTAGGGGTTGTCGGTGTCGACGAGGGAAATCGCCACCGGTTGGGTGGTGGTGACTCCACCGATCGTGACGGGTGCGGTGACGATCGCGCCGGGGATCTTGACACCGTGAATCGTGGTGGTGGTGCGCTTAGCCGTCGGATTCACGCCGGCGGGCCTCCCGAAAAGCACCAGACCCACGATGCCGGTGTCAACCATGACCGAGATGGGCGCGGCGCGACCCACGCGCACCAGCAAGATGCCGTTTTGGCCACTGCCGTCGGGGGTGTTCATCGTCCGGATCGGCACAGAGACAGTAACCGGCTCCCGCGACGACTGGCTCTGACTGTCTTGGTCATCGGCCTGCGCGACTGGCACCGAGATTAGGCAGGTACAAAGTACGGTCGCAAGACCCCTAGTTACCCAACGAATTGTGCCACCTCCCATGAGTCCCCCACGATACGGATCTACGTAGATAAAAAAGGGGAAACCACGGAATCAGTTAGTGCAGCGCGAATTCAATCAAGTGGCGCTGGGTGACGGCGAGATTTCGGCACCAGCCTCAGTCACCTGATCTGAGCTGGCCGGCGCAGCACTAGAGCAGCCGGGGCCAGAAGTTGATGGCGATGGTGAAGCCATCGCGGCCGCGATCTGGGCCTCGCCTTCTAGTTTGGTGAATGCTGCCCCCACGGCTACGTCAACGATTTTGCCCGAGCGATTATCTTGAACAAGAATCGCGCCCGGAAAGTGGAAGGCGAGCAATTGCGCGCGGGCGGCCCCCTTCGGGCCGTAGCGGATTTCAGCAACACCTTGAACGTTCTTGCTCATCGGGTCGTTGCCAACCTCATTGATGAGGAACCCGCGGGCCTTAAGTACTTTGGCGGTGTCGCCCGCCAACCCGATCTTGTTCGTTGAGTTGTAAACCGACACCTTGACCTTGCTGCTGACGGGTAGCACCTCGGCCGGATTGACCATCGTGGTTTCACAGGGCAGTGGTTCCGACATTGCACTTTGCGCTGGGTCGGCCTGCGGGGCATCACCACCTCGGAAGATCATCGACACACCAAACCCGATAGCGAACAGCACGATAATGCCCATCAAGATGATGATCAGCAGCCGCCAGATCGGTACCCGACGTCGCGGCGCCGGGCGACGGGTTATCGAGCTCTCTCGGTAGCTCATCAGGCCTCCTGCGTGGCGCGGTGGGTGGCTAAGAACCCGCGCACTAGCGTGCCACACTCCTCGGCCATTACCCCACCGACTACCTCGGGCCGGTGGTTCAGGCGACGGTCTCGCACTAAATCCCAGTTGGAGCCGGCGGCTCCGTACTCAAGGTTCCAGGCGCCGAATACCAGCCGGTCCACCCGCGACATGACAACCGCCCCCGCACACATCGGGCACGGCTCCATGGTCACCACCAAAGTGCAGCCGGTAAGTCGCCAACTCCCCAGCTCAAGGGCCGCTGCGCGCAAGGCAAGGACCTCCGCATGCGCCGTCGGGTCGTTCAGATCCTCGCGGCTGTTATGCGCTTTGGCGATGACTCGACCGGTCGAATCGACGACCACCGCACCGATCGGAATATCACCAGAAGCAATAGCCGACCGTGCGCAGGCCATGGCAGATTTCATCAGGTCGAGATCTGACTCTAGAAAGTGCATTAGTTCGCGCGCAAAACTGATTTCAATTGCTGACTAAATCCGATCCGCTTGGCAATCGCCTTGATCTGCTGATCCGGATAAAGGTCTTCATCGCGGCAAAGTAAGCCAAGCTCATCCTCGTCAAGTCCGAAGTCGGCGAAAATGCTCATGTCGCCAACCGGCTCGAAGTCCTCAAGGTCATCGTCGTCAATATCAAGTCCGATGACGTCGGCAGCTTCCTCAGCAAGCACCCAGTCCAAAATCGCCGCACCATCACTGATCATCGCGCGGGCGGAGCCGGCAACCTCGCGCACCACAATGAAGTATTCATCGACAACGCCAACGAACCCAAATACCCCACCCTCACCCGGCAGTTGCCGCAGCGCCTTGGTGAGCTCATCCATCGAGGTGGCCACGCGCGCCGGCAGCGCCGAAGCCAGCCACTGGCCCTCCTCGCGCCAGACCGCGACCGCAAAGTCAATCGAGTCGGCGTCCATCTGCTGCGTTCCCATGGGTAGATGGTGGCACGTCGGGTATCTTCACCGCCGGTCAACCACTACTCTCGGCGCTATGCGCACCCTGGTGATCGACCACCCCCTCGTAGCCCACAAGCTCACCCGGCTGCGCCGGTCGGAGACTTCGTCGGCCACTTTCCGCCTACTTGCCGAGGAGTTGGTCACCTTATTGGCCTACGAAGCCACCGAGACCCTGCGCATCCAACCGGTCACCATCTCAACCCCGGTGGCCGATTGCCTGGGTGTCGAGATGGCCGATCCGCGACCCCTCGTGGTGCCGATCCTGCGCGCCGGCCTTGGCATGCTAAACGGCATGGTCAAGTTGATGCCCACCGCCGAAGTCGGATTCTTGGGCATGGTCCGAGACGAGGATTCGCTGCTCGCCACCACCTACGCCGATCGCCTGCCCCACCACCTCGCCAACCGCCAGGTGTTCGTGCTCGACCCAATGCTCGCCACTGGCGGCACCTTGGTGGCGGCCATCGATCTCTTGCTCGAACGTGGTGCCCGTGACGTCACGGCCATCTGCCTACTCGCAGCACCCGAAGGCCTCAAACGCCTCGAGGATGCCTATAGCGATCGCGATGTCGAAGTCACGGTGGTAACTGCCGCCCTGGATTCCCATCTAAATGAGAAGGGTTACATCGTGCCCGGGCTTGGCGATGCCGGTGACCGCCTGTACGGCCTCGTCTAATACCCACCAAGCAGGTGCAACACGTCATTGCGGATCGACTTGGCTTGCCCTAGAGGTTCTTTAGGGAAGAAACCACCTTGTTCAATGAATCCTTGGCGTCACCAAAGAGCAGCATTGTCTTTTGGTCATAGAGAATCTCGTTCTCAATGCCGGCGAACCCCGGGCGCATCGACCGCTTCAAGAACACCACCTGCTGGGCTTGATCCACGTTGAGGATCGGCATGCCGTAGATCGGTGCCGACTTATCGGTGCGCGCAGCCGGGTTCACGACATCATTGGCGCCGACTACGAGTACGACATCGGTTGACGCGAACTCCGGATTGATCTCGTCCATTTCCTTAAGCTGCTCATAGGGCACACTCGCCTCGGCGAGTAGCACGTTCATATGCCCGGGCATTCGGCCGGCGACGGGGTGAATTGCGTAATCAACTTCGACCCCACGCGCGGTGAGCAGATCGGCAAGTTCGCGCAAGGTGCCCTGGGCTTGGGCCACCGCCAAGCCGTAACCGGGCACCAGAATCACCTTGTTGGCAAAGCCGAGCATGATCGCGACGTCATTTGGGCCACCTGAGCGCACCGGACGATCGCCGCCGGTCGAGGTATTGCCCGCGGTGGTGCCATTGAAGGCGCCGAACAAGGTCGAGGTGATCGGGCGACCCATGGCCTTGGCCATCTCCTTGGTCAAGAGCGTGCCGGAGGCGCCCACCAGGGTGCCGGCGATGATCAGCAGCACATTGCCGAGCACATAGCCAGATGCCGCGACGGACAGGCCGGTGAAGGCGTTTAGTAGCGAGATGACGATCGGCACATCGGCACCGCCAACGGGCAGCACGAACAGCATGCCGAAAATCAGGGAAAGCAGCAGCAGCGCAACCAGCAGCCAGACCTGCGGGCTGATGACCAGCCATACCGCGCCGACCACGGTTAGGGCCGCAACTAGCATCGTTACCCACTTGCCCGCGGGAATGGTCACCGGGCGTGAGGTCATCAGCTCTTGCAACTTCAAGAAGGTGATGATCGATCCGCTGAATGAGACCGAACCGATGACCACCGTGAACACGGTTGCCGCGAGCGAGATCTTGTTCGCGCCACCGACTTCTAGGTACTCGATTACCGCAACGAGGGCCGCCGCGCCGCCACCAACTCCATTAAAAAGCGCCACCAGTTGCGGCATCTGGGTCATCTGGACCCTACGGGCCGAGATCCAGCCGATTGCACTGCCGACGAGTACCGCGGCAAGGATCAGCAAGATGTTCGCCAATGGGATACCGCTGACGAAAAGCACGGCGGTCGCTAGCAGGGCACCTGCGGCTCCGAGCAGGTTGCCGTTACGCGCACTTTTCGGCGACGACAAACCCTTGAGCGCGAAGATGAACAGCACCGCGGCTAGGAGGTTCGCCAACTGCACCCAGGTTGGTGTCATGCCCCACCGCCATCATCGGATCGGGCAACGGATTTCTTGGGCTTGAACATCTCCAGCATGCGATCAGTTACCACGAAGCCGCCGACGAGGTTGATCGCGCCTAGCAAGGTTGCAATGACGCCGAGGGTGATCTCAAGTGGATGGGTGGCCGCTCCGGTGACCGTAATGCCACCGATGAGCACGATGCCATGGATGGCGTTCGCGCCCGACATCAACGGGGTGTGGAGCACCGTCGAGACTTTGGAGACGACCTCAAACCCGACGAAAATACTCAGGATGAAGATGGTGAGGAGTGCAACGCCATCCATGCCTATGAACCTCCACCGAGCGCGTCCAGCGCCATTTGATTTCGGACTACCCCATCGAGTACCACGGCGCAGCCGGCTAAAACTTCATCGTCTGGATCAACTACAACCGCACCTTCCTTAACTGTCAGTGCGAGTAACGACATGATATTCATCGAATAAAGCTGCGAGGCGTGCACCGGCATCTGGCTGGCAACATCCTTGGCACCCCAAACCAAGACTTCACCGAACTTGATCTCCTCGCCCGGCATCGAGCCTTCGACGTTGCCGCCGGTCTCACTCGCCAGGTCAACTACGACCGAACCCGGCTTCATGCCTTCGACCATCGAGCGGGTGACGAGCAGTGGCGCCTGCCGGCCGGGCACCGCCGCCGTCGTGATCAGCACATCTGCCGCGGCGATATACGGAGCGAGTAGTTCACGCTGGCGATCGGCCCGATCCTCGGTCATCTCCCGCGCGTAGCCACCGGCGCCTTCAAGGGCTTCGAGCTCCAAGGTCACGAAAGTGGCGCCCATCGACTTGATCTCATCGGCACTTGCCGGGCGCACGTCATAGGCCGAGACTTTGGCTCCGAGCCGCTTGGCCGTGGCGATGGCTTGCAACCCGGCGACACCGGCGCCGAGCACTAGTACCTTGGCCGGTTGAATCGTGCCCGCTGCCGTCATGAATAGCGGAAAGAACGAGGGCAACCGATCCGCGCCGACCAGGGCTGCGCGATAACCGGTAACCAGGGCCTGCGAACTCAAGGCATCCATCGACTGAGCCCTCGAGATGCGCGGTAAGACATCAAAGGAAAGTCCGGTAGCGCCAGCGTCGCGTAAGCCGCGAATTGTCTCCAGATCGCCGACTGGGGAAAGAAATGAAACGGTGACGGTACCGTTGCGCAGCCTGGAAGCGCGCGGGTAGTCAAGCGGGCGCACGCTAGCAATTACGTCCGCACTTTCGAAGGCGCCCGCCAGATGGTTGTCATCGATCACGATCGCACCAGCGGCCCGGTAGGCGTCGTCACCAGCAAAGGCCAGGCGGCCGGCACCACTTTGGATATGGACTTCAAAGCCCAATGCGGTGAACTTGGCGACCACCTGCGGGACAATCGCTACTCGATGCTCACCGGGTCTGGTCTCACTTGGCACGAGAATTCTCACGGTGGACACCCTAAGGCTAGCCTGCCCCCAATGTCCCTTCGGACTGCTCAACAAGAGCTCCATCGGGATGTGACACTTGACTCAATTGGCCAGCCCCCCCCCCAGAAAGGCGAATCCGTGAAAGGACCGATCGCGGCGGTGCGCGGGTTACGCCGACCCGAGGCCTTTCACGGCCGCGGGGTCACCACCGGGTTCTTCGAGGGCTGGTACGTGAAGCTGGTGTCGGCCGATCGGTCAGCGCGGTGGGCGGTAATCCCCGGAGTGTTCCGCGGGATCGGCGGCCCATCAGCAACGTCAACCGATGAGGCTTTCGTCCAAGTTCTAGACGGCGTAACCGGCCGCTCGTGGTACCACCGCTACCCAACCGCGCAGTTCCAGGCATCGGTAGATGAGTTTCAGGTCAGCGTCGGGCAGAACCGGTTTTCGAGTTCCGGGGTGCACCTTGAATTACCGCAACTGCGGGGCGACCTCGAATTCACCGGTGGCCTGGACCCGTGGCCCGTGACCTGGCGCAGCCCCGGCATCATGGGTTGGTACGGGTTGGTGCCGTTCATGGAGTGCTATCACGGCATCGTCTCCTTCGGCCACGGATTATGTGGCCGCCTCGAAGTCGAAGGCAGCCAGAAGTCATTTGACGATGGCCGCGGCTATCTGGAAAAGGATTGGGGTAAGGGCTTTCCCGCGGGCTACGTCTGGATGCACAGCAATCACATTGATGTGGACGCATCGGCGTCACTTATTGCCTCGGTAGCACTTATCCCTTGGCTGCGAAGTTCATTCCGCGGCTTCATCGTTGGGCTAAAGCACCACGGTCAGCTTTACAAGTGGGCAACATATAACCGCTCGCGGGAGACCCACTTGCGCATTGACGACACTCAGGTGCACTGGGCCCTGGACGGGCCGGATGGGCGCCTGATCTTGTCGGCAGAGCGTGTTCGCGGCGGTCTGCTACATGCGCCTCTTCGAACCGCAATGCACCAGCGGGTCGAGGAAACCCTAGATGCCATCATCAATATTCGACACGAGGATGCGAGCGGTCGGGTCTTACTTTGTGGTGTTGGCGATTGCGCAGGGATGGAGGTCTTCGGCGACACCGACCGCCTGCTCGCGGTTAAGACGAAGTAAACGCTAACTCTTGCGCATTAACGTTTTTAGGTAACCGTCGAAAATATCGGCGACTTCGCGGCCACCGGCGGTGCGGATGCGATGCACCGGCATCCCGGTGCCCTCCGCCTGCTGCACCGCAATGCGCTCGGGAATGACCGGCTTCATCAACGTGACGCGGCCGTAGATGTCGGTCAACTCCTGCTTGCGGTACTCATGCTCCTCGGCCGTCGAGCGGACTCGGTTAACAACGATGCCGGCCAGCTTCAAGTTCGGGTTTACGCTCTTTCGAATCTCCTCGACCTCGGCAACGGCGCGTTCAACACCTTGGGAGCCGAAGAAAGTCGGCGTGGTGACGACAATCGCGAAGTCAGAAGCGGCCAGCGCCTCGCGGGTCAGCGCGCCCAGGGATGGCGGGCAGTCGATGAGGGTGAGGTCATAGCCGGTTAGGTGCGATAGCGCGCGCGCCAACTTCGGCCGCAAGGTACCGCCACTCCAGGAGTCAAAGCGGATGATGTTCGGGTGGCTGGGCAGCACATCGACCTCGCCGGGGGCCAGTTCCCAGTCGCAGGCGGTCAACGCCGCTTCAACTGTCTCCTTGGTCGGGTGGGCGAGCACATCGGCCACCGTGGTCTTGCGGGCATGTGTTGACAATAAGGAGGTAGCGTTGCCCTGGGGGTCAAGATCAACGACCAAGGTCGCGAGTCCGCGCACGGTGGCGGCACTTGCCAGCCCGAGTACCACGGAGGTTTTTCCGACGCCGCCCTTCAGGGCGATCACACTGATAGTAGGCATGGCTCCAAGTGTGCCGGGGCACCGGGCTGCGGACAACCCAAACCGGGTTAGTGGGTCATTACAGTGGGGGGCACCCCGAACGACAACCACAGGAGCCACATGCGTCACGCTCGTCCCCACCCCCGCGGAGTCGCCCGATGGACCGGATCAAGCGCGCTCGCGGTGAGCCTGCTCGCAACTGGTCTGCTGACTGCCGGGCTGGCAACCCCCGCCGCGGCCGCCCCGAGCATTGGTGAGTGTTACAACTATCCGATCGCGATTCGCGATGGGATCTCTTCGGCGGCGGCGGCGGTCGCCTGCACCACCCCGCATACCGCCGAGACCTACTGGACCGGCAACCTCAAGGCCAGCTTCGGCCCACCCACCAAGGCCACGCAGGGAGCCCGGCTCGCCGCCACCACCGCCTGCGATACCAAGACACTAAATGCCTATGTCGCACTGACTTCCGCCGCGATTCCAGATCGCACCCTGCCCAGCCGCTGGCTCTCCGTTGCCCTGTTCCCCACCGATGCAGGGTGGGCCGCCGGTGAGCGTTGGGTGCGCTGCGATGCCGTGCTGAAAACCGGTTTGAAACTCACGGACCTGACTACCCGGGCTGCGGACTTTGTCACCGCCAGCGGCGTCGACTACTTCAATTTCTGCACCCCGGCCCAGCCCAATGCCCGCAACACCGAGAGCTACCCGTGCACCGATCCCAAGAAGAACTGGATCATGGTCGAAGCTCGGGATCTCGGTGGCCCGGGTACTAAATTCCCGGGCACCAGCAACGTCGAGAAGCGAACGAGAACGCTCTGTGCGAAATTAGGTAAGCGCTTCAACGGCGGTTCCAGTTTCCCCAGCTGGTGGGGGATCTGGCCGACCGAGCGCGGTTGGAAGGAAGGCCGGCGCGAAGCCCAGTGCCTGGTTCCCCTGTCGCAATACAACAAGGAAGTCGCCCCGGGCACGCCAGCGGCCTAGCACAAAGGTGCGACTTCGGCGCCGAGTTCGCATTCATCGCAGGCCTTCAGTGCGATCATGACAGGAGCTCGCCTAGGTCGTGCTGACGCGATTACCCAATATCGAAGCCACGGTTCGCTCAGCCGCTGCCAAGGCTCCCTCTATATGGCCGGCATAGGTAGGCGCTGTCTCAGTCGAGGACCAGTGCAGTCGGCCTGCCAACGCGGGTTGCTGATAAACCCTATGGCCGAACTTTGCGTAATCCGGGAGGACATAGGTGCCAGGTGGCACGGTCCACTGCTCCCTGCTCCAATCTTGGATCAGTACCTCGAGGGGTTCCGATGCCCTCGTTCCGAACATTCGAATAAGTTGTTCGCGAATATCAATTTCGATGTCGGCATGCATGGATGCAGCACGCGCGAAGCCGAACAAAGCGGCAGGCTCGCCGCCTGGACCCGACATGTCATGCAATTCAGCGAGTGGACCGCGCCTGCTCATGGCAGCGCCAGCTAATCCATCGCGGCGCCAGAAGGGCTCCTTAAAGTGCGCAACGACTTTAACCGAATCCCCCATCCACACTGGAGTTCGCGCAGCAACATCAATCAGCTCCGCCGGGAGTTCAGGCGGCAGCGTAATTGAGTGAACAGCTAATGCGGGTGGTAGCGCAATAACTACATGATGCGCTTGCCAACGGTGCTCGCGAGTTGCAATGTGGAGATCAGAAGTTATCTCATGCACCGGTTGCTGTAGCTGAAGGGTGCCAAGCGGGAACTCTGCGGTGAGGGCGGCCGCCAGCGCAGACGTGCCACCGGCGATCCGATACGAAGGAACATCAATCGGATTACCAGGGTAACGCTGCAAGCCGGCCATGTCGTCAATAAGTGCGTCACCGGTTCGATACTGCTCAAATGTATCGATTGCGAGCCGCTGCGTCAGCGCGATAACGCGGTGCTCCCCGGGCCAATACCACGAGGCGCCTAGATCAAGGGGTGAGCCAAGTAGTCGCCCACCTACGCGAGCACGCGCTTCCAGCACACAGACCGAGAGGCCTGCACGGATCAATTGGTCGGCAACTGCAAGTCCACTTATGCCTGCGCCAATAACTGCGACTTCGACGCAATGCGACTTATTCGAATTCACAGATCCGCGTATGGAGTCGTATCTCGATTCACTCATGGCCTTTCATGTCAAGAGTGTGGCATGGACAACGTTTGTGGGCCGGATTGCGCGTTTTCCCTGCGCGGCTTATCGACAACCTGATATTCGGGTTCACTCCACCGTAATCAAACTCCAAGGCGGCGGGACACTGCAGGTATTTGGCGCGGTTAGCCCGGCAAATCGATCCGCAATCCACCCTGCCACGGCGGGGACAGCCAGGTCAGCGACACCAATGTGATCCACCCCCTCAAGCCAAAGGGCATTGAAGGTGGAACCGGCAGCGCACCATGATTCCTGCAGGTTGGCATTGGGGCCGGCTAAAACTATTTGATCAGCCGTCCCCTGAACCAGCATGATCGGTAACGCTGCCGAATACGGCGGTGGTGTCTGCTCTATCAGTGCTTGCGCCCACAGGGGATTGTTCGCGGGGTTGTCCGCAAAAAAATCCTGCCTGAATATGTCGTGGCGGACCGTGCCTTCAATGAAAGAGCCGAAGGTGCAACTTTCGGCTATTCGCTCGAAGTTGTCCCGCGCCGCGTCAGTGAGAAAGGGATTGACCGGGAGATCCGGATAAGCAATTGACCACGACCGCGTGACATCCGCTCCGATGCCCCAGCCCACGACCGAATCCCATTGGCGATCGATGATTGACGTCAAGTCTGCAGCGGGAGCTGCGGCGGCAACTCCCACGAGGTCTAGCTCGGGAGCGAACTGCTTGCTGAGGTGGCCCGTCCACAATGCGGAGTGCCCACCTTGGGAATACCCATAAACGGCAAAGTCATTGCCCGTCAAGGCATTAGGAAGTGCTCTCAAGGCGCGAATGCTGTTGACGGTGTCATGGACTTCCTGATCCTTGATCAGATACAGCTGAACCCCCTGCGTTCCCACCCCGTATTCGTCCGGAGCGACCACGGCCCAGCCTTGGGCCATTGCCTCCGGAAGGAAACTCTGAATCTCGTAGAGCGGATCACTTGAGCGCGACGGCGCACAGGCATCACCTTGACCTGTGGTTCCCTGAAGAAATGCGACCATGGGCCGAGGAGTATCGGGCTTCGTGTCAGGAATAAATGCCATGCCCGCGGCCACGGCGGGTTTACCCTGCTGGTCCTCAGTCACATAAAGCAATCGATACGCCTTGGCATCGGCGACATCAACACCAAGTGGTTCCCATCGAAGGAGCGTGCCAGGGATCTGACTGAAGTCTTCGGGTGTGGCGTAAAACGCAGCCAGGCTCGATTCGTGGGCGTTAGTTGTCCATGCGCGGAAGGCAAGGAAGGCAATAATCAGCAAAATGCCTGCGCCAATGATCGCCCCAGCGACAATCAACGCCTTTCGCAGAACGGCCACCCCCGAAGCATAAAGACCTCTTGTGCAGTCCATTAGGAAAACCTCGCCGAGTCATGGGCCTATAGGTGCATGTTCGGGCAATGCCTTAGGCACTGCCCTCCACAGCTGCGAGCCTGTCGACGGTTCCAGCACATTGAACCTAACATTTTCCTATGCGCAGTCGACCCATCATTTCGGCCCTGCTCGGAGTAACCGCCGCACTCGCCCTCACCGCATGCGCGAGTCAGACGGCCGAGCTGCCCGCAGGGTTCACCCGTTTGTCCGACGTCGCTCCCGAAATCGTGCAGGAGATCCGCTATCACGGGGAGCACAACTTCATGGGTCGGCCCGTCACCGGGTACCACGCTCCCGAGTGCTCGCTCACCACTGAAGCGGCGCAGGCCCTGGCAGAAGTGCAGACCGCCGTCAAGACCAATGGCTACTCGCTCAAGGTCTACGACTGCTACCGCCCGCAACGGGCCGTCAACGACTTCGTGGAATGGGCGAAGGATCCCGGTGACGACGTCACGCGCGGTGAGTTCTATCCGCGCCTGGCGAAGGACCAGTTGTTTCCGCTGGGCCTGATTGCTGACAAGAGCGGGCATAGCCGGGGATCGACGCTCGATGTCACCCTCGTGCCCCTTGGGTCGGCGGCCAGCCCGCAGTGGGTCGTGCAAGACCCCATCGTCGACTGCGCTGCACCCGTGGGCGTGCGGTTCGCCGACACTTCCCTCGACATGGGCACCGGCTTCGACTGCTTCGACCCCCTTGCGGCGACTGCGAGCCAGGACATCACGATGGAGCAAAAGGCCAATCGGCAACTGCTCGTGTCCGTGATGGAGGCGGCTGGCTTCATTAACCTACCCGAGGAGTGGTGGCACTACACGCTCGCCAACGAGCCCTTCCCCGAGACCTACTTTGACTCTCCCATCAAGTGATCACATCGGCCTCCACGGATCGACGAGGGTGACTCTGGTGTGCTCGAAGTCTTGCACGTTGCGGGTGACCAACGTCGCGCGATGGGTGCCGAAGATGGCGGCGATTACGCCGCCGGCCTTCAGCGCCTCCAGCAGCTCCAACAGGGCCGACTGGTCCTTAGCCACCCGGCAGATTCCTCTCATGAGTTGATTGCAGCCTTCGCACTGACCTTCGCACGATGGCCTTCTAGCCGCGCGGTGCCCCCGCTGAAAGAAGGGGCCGCACAACTGTCAGACTGCGGCATGAGCGAAATAAGGAACGGTCGAAGCAGCGGTGCGTTCTGGGTCTATCTGGGTGTCGCTGCCATCGGGCTGATCGGTACCGGATATTTCAACATCGTGGGCTTTACCAACCCATCAGGCTCCTTCTTTGCTGCCTGGTTCGCGAATCCGTCGGTCACCTCGTTGTCAATTGATCTGCTGGCTACCGCGAGCGCTGCCTCAATTTTTATCATCCTTGAAGGACGACGCCTTGGCATCCGCTGGTACTGGCTCTATGTGCTCGGATCCTTCGTAACCGCGGTTGCTTTCACGTTCCCGCTGTTTCTGGCAATTCGCGAACGTCGACTTGCAGGCCTTTCCTGAGGGGGGAATTGCGCAAAGGCAACCACTATTGACCGCCCCGAAATTCTAGAAAATCCTGCCTTTTAACATTTGCGCGATTTCACATAGTCACTAATCACGTAATCCCCGAGGCGATCGGGCTCTGTGGCCAGCACCTTACCCCCGTTTCGACGGGCCATGCTCTCAAGGAATTGTGCCAGTTTTGGATCATCGCCAAGGCGGAACCAGGTGATGGCTACCTTACGTTTCGTCATGGCGTCGACTTGAGCGATCGTTCGTTCAATGGTTTCGCGACTCGGTGGCCAGTCAAACCACCAGTTACCGTCAGACAGCAGGTGCGCCGTGGGCTCACCATCGGTGACCACCATGACAATACGTTGCGAACCGGGATGTTTATCGAGAAACCTGCCGGCAAGCATCAGCGCGTGTTGGAGATTGGTACCTTGGACTTCGCTGGCCTCAAGGTTCGGGATTTCCATCGGCTCAATGGTTCGTGCCAGATTGGCGAACCCGATCACCTGGAGTGCATCCAAGGGGTAACTCGTGGTGGTCAGGGACGAAAGGGCCAGTGCCATAGTTTTAGCAGCACTCCAAGTGTCGTTCATCACCATGGAGAAAGACTGATCTACCAGTAGGGCTACTGCGGCCCGCGTAACGGTCTCGGTCTCAGCGACGTCGAAATCCTTCGGGTCAAGCAAGGCGGTGGATAAGCCATTTCGGGTGGGTGTCGCGATCCCAGTAATTCCGGTGCTGAGCCGGCGGCGGCTAGCATTTTGCACGGTACGCACTACGTCAATAGCTTCATCGTCACCGAAGAGCCACCGCCGGTGAGCACCGGTGGGTTCACCGGATGCCCCCGTGCGGTGCATGTCGTGCTCACCCCGAGTCGTTGCATTGATGTGCTCAAAGACCTCACGAAGCGCCGATTGACCTATCCGCCGGACCGCTTTCGGACTTAGGCGCAAGGACTCTGCATCACCGACGAGAAATCCTTGGTCTTCTAGATCACGCTGCATTTGCTGCATCGCTGCTGCATCGTCTCGTGCAATGCCGCCAAGTGCGCGTTCGAGAACATCTAGGTCGACCTGCGAAAAGTCGGCCATCGCATCTGCATCGCCAAGTTGACTCATTAATGATTCCAAGTCAGCCATTTCCGAAAGTGCCTGAGTCGCTTCGGGTAGACGAATGGGAGCGTCTCCGTTGAGCACCGGGCCACGCTGCCTGGCAAACTCCGGACGAAGCGCCCGCAGGTTCTTTTGAAGTTTAGCCATCTCCTCTTGCAATCCAAGGTCACTCAGCGCCTGCTGAATCGCTTCCGCCAACTCCGCGCGCTGGTCAGGAGTCATTGACGCGAGCATGCGATTCATCGCCGCAGACTGTCGAGCCAGTTCGTCGATAAACTCGTCGAGGGATCGCGGTGCGCCCGGGAAAAACTTCTCCTGTTTCTTTATGAATTCCTGATAGTCATCTTCGGTGGCTGTACCTTCACGGTGCCTTTCAAGGAGTTGATTTAGCTGACCCATCATCTCGGCCATGGCCACTTGGCTTCTTGGGTCGGCCAGGTTTTGTACGGACTGACTCAGCCCAGCGAATTGCTGATCGATCACATCTCGACGCAGTCGATCTTGCATGTCCTGAAATATTTGCTGCGCCTTTGGTGAGCGCCATTGATAGTCGCCAAGCGCCGCCAGAGCGCGTGGCACCTCATCGGGTAGGGCATCGAGCATGGCTTCGGCAAAGCGGGCATCGTCGCCGGGATCAGGAAATAGTGCCAAACGCTCAGCGTTCAGTGCTTCATCAAGCATGGCGCGCAAATCATCGAGTAGGCCATTCATCTGACCAGACTCACGCAGTTCGCGATACTGGTTGCGGATTTGGCGGGCCATCTCCGAGAGCCCTTGCCGGCCTTGGCTTCCAGCCCTCAGCATTTCCCGCAGGGCGTCGCGCACCGATTTTCCGCCGAGGATGCTTTTACCGATCTCGTCGATACCAGCTCCAGCATCCACCCGCTGCGCCAGCGGGTCCGGGCCGCCGCGAAAACGGCCGTAAATGGATGGGCTTCGCCGGCTCACTCGTTCTGCGTCTCCGGGGCTGAACCCGCGTAGGTGCTGACTCCACCCACATCGTCCTTGTCAATTCGGCGGGTGAGCCACAGCCCCTCGGCCGCAAATTCCACGCATGCCGCAGCCAACCCGGGTGACTCGGCCATCGCGGGTTCGACCGCGCCGATGACCACTCCGAGGCCTTCGAGTGGGCCGATAGCCCGCAGAATCTGGTGTCCACTCATCACGTCCGATGTTGCAAGTGTGTTACCCGCGTCGAACCACTCAACTAGGTGCGTCAGGAAGGGTCGAGCCAGTTGGCCCCCTAGCTGGGCGCGCCAGGTGACCGCGGTAGCCTGCCGGGCAAGCAGCACCAATGTCTCTTCTTCAAAGCCTTCCTGAGTAACGTCAAACTCCACTTTCCCACGGAGCGAAGGCACAACGTCAACCAAATCACCGATGCGGGCTACGGGTTCGTCACCGGTTATGGCGGCACGTCTCAAAGCTGCACCCGATAGCTCTTCAACGCAGGCAATCGAAAAACGGGCTGACACCCCACTGCGTTGATCGATAGCATTCGACTCGCGGACCCCCCGCGTGAATCTCGCTACAATTTCAAGGAGATGTCGCGGGATCACCGCGCGAATAATGGCCTCCTGCTCGATCAGGGCTATCTCGAGATCAAGTTCAAGGGGATAGTGGGTGCGAATTTCGGCGCCAAATCGATCCTTCAGCGGTGTGATGATTCGACCACGGTTGGTGTAGTCCTCAGGGTTTGCGCTCGCTACCACGAGCATATCCAACGGCAAACGTAAGTTGTAGCCACGCACCTGAATATCGCGCTCCTCCAAAACATTCAATAACGCAACTTGAATACGCTCGACAAGATCCGGTAACTCATTTATCGCAAAAATTCCGCGATTGGTGCGCGGTACCAGGCCGTAGTGAATAGTTTCCGGATCACCAAGTGAACGGCCCTCGGCGACCTTGATCGGGTCCACGTCACCCACTAAATCACCGACCGACGTATCCGGAGTGGCGAGTTTTTCACCATACCTTTCCCCACGATAACGCCAACTGATCGGCAGTTGCTCGCCAAGTTCGTCAGCAAGTCGCCGGCACCGCGCACAAACCGGGGCCGTCGGCTCATCAGTGATTTCGCAACCCTTCACATAAGGCACCCATTCATCCAGCAGTCCGACAAGTGACCTAATCAATCGGGTTTTACCCTGACCACGCTCCCCCAGCAGCACAAAATCATGCCCCGCCAGCAAGGCTCGTTCCACCTGCGGGCCAACGGAGTCTTCGAAGCCGACGATTCCCGGCAGGGTTTGCTCCCCCGCGCGCAACCGGTCGAGCAGGTTGGCCTGGATTTCGGCCTTGACACTTCGCGGTAGATACCCGGTGGCCAGGAGGGCCCCTAGGTCACGGGGCAGTTCGGCTGGCGGAGTCGGCGCAAATGTGGTCACCTTCAGACCGTAAGACCGCCAACACGATTGCGCGAGTCCAATTTTTAGGGGAAAAGTGTTTGACGGCTATCTGGAGCTCCTGCCCATCCAGGGCGGTCTTGTCGCCGCGGTCTTCCTCGTGGTGGCCTTCTACCGGATCCTCAAAGGGGCGTCGGGCCGAAATGCCGTGAAATGGAATGCCATCGGGATAATTTCACTACTTTACCTTTTCACCATCGGTGCTTGGTTCGCATTTGGCCAGCCGGGTTAAACGCCAGAAGAACATACTGAACTCTTCGGAGTGCGGCAGGCGAGCAGATTGCTCGCAAGAGCCGGGCGACGTTTTGCTAACCCTTTGGACTAGTGCCCGGGAATCCCAGCAATTCGTGCAGTAAAGGACCTGCCCCCATCGATTGACTCATAAATTGTGTCTCCAACGTGAGCAGCGACAGTGGTCTTAGTGGCCGCGAGTGCTCCGGGCTGCGCCGGCAGTGAGCCTCGCGGGCTCCAGGTAAGCCCGCCGTCTTCAGAGACCACAACTTGCCCGTCCACGTCAGCACCGAAAAGGGTGTCGCCCGCCCAGGCAACTAGCACGAGCAATGGCGCTCCCGCGATCGGCTGGAAAGTAAACCCCGAGTCGGTGCTGCGGACCGGTCCGCTCTCCGAGGTGCCCACGATGACGGTCGAATCCAGCTGGCTGATGGCCAAATCGTAAAGCCCCGGGGTCCCTAATTCGGTCCAGGTCAGGCCGCCGTCTGCTGATCGAAGTAGTGCTCCATCGTGGGAATTGAGGCCGACGACGACGTCACCCGAGTTCGCCAAACGGTGGAAGTCGGCCTTGCCACTCAGGGACATCGCGGTCCAGGTTCGACCCTGATCGGTGGACTTCAACAGCCCTAGGCTCTCGGGCCCAGCCATGGTCGACCCCGGATGGCCCGAGGTAAACCAGCGGTCGTTAGCCAGCGTTAATCCCATCACGTCAAAATTCGAACCCGCCTTCAGGGCCGGCGGCCCGTCCATGTCCTGAGCCCAAAGACCTTGATGGGTGCCGATTAAAAGGACTCGACCGTCGTAGCCGAGGTTGTGAATGTGGCCGACCAATTCGGCACCACTTACCGGCTGACCCGGTTCTGAGGGTTTCGCCACCGCAGACGGTCGCGTCGGATCCGCTGGGGAGCCAACGGGTGCGCCACAAGCCGCCAGCGACAAGGAGGCCACCAGCAAAGCAGTCAGGGGGAGACGCTCAATCCTTCGCGTCACTGAATCACCAGTTGCGACGGCTCCACAAACTGACACTCCGGCAAAGCCGGACCGCAGCCGGTGGCTTGGCATTGCACCGACATCCTGGTGAAGCAGTGAGTTCTTACTTTCATCGCTTCCACCTCGCCTACCCTGGGTGCCAGCCTGCCTTTGTCAACCTTTTCTTTCCCACTGCCTAAAGTAACCCGCCGGACAAGGGCCGGCAATTTGGCACGAAGCCCGGCTGTTTGCATCCAATGCAGCAGACTTATTGAAATTGAGGTGCGGGACTAGAAATAAGGGTTCCCGAGGACAATTAGAGGCGACCGAAGAGCGCAATGTCTTCATCGAACCGGGCAATATCCAGGTCAGACACCGTTCGCCTCGTCTGGCTGATGGCGAGCAAATAATCTCCGGTGGCAGCGCCAACAGGACCGGCTGATTCGCCATTTGCCATCTCGCGCTCGAACGAGGCTTGGGCTGCCGAGCGCGAAGCGAACTCAATATCCGCCGGAGTGAAGTGCTCGGACGCCTCAACCAGTGCGGTGATGTCAACATCTGCCCTTGATGATCGTGAGACGAATGACGACCAGATAGCAGCTCGTGCGGAGCCGTCCGGTGGGCCAATCGGGATCACATAATCAAATCGACCTGGGCGCAAGAACGCTTGGTCCAAGGACCGGACCGAGTTTGTCGCGCAAACCAGCAGGCGCGTATCTCGCTGCCGAAATGCCGGGATAATCTTTAAAAGTTCATTGGTCACGCCATGTGCAGGGCTTTTGCTAACGCCTTCACGCGCCGATGCGATCTCCTCTACCTCGTCAATAAAGACAAGGACTTTCTCTAAGTTGTCAACGAGTGCGAAGGTGTCGTGCAAGGCCTGCGCTAATCCAGTGGACTCCGTGGTTAGCCGTGAGGGGAAGATCTCCACGAAAGGCCAGGCGAGTCGCGAGGCGATGGCGCGCGCGAAAGTTGTCTTGCCGGTTCCCGGTGGCCCGAAGAGCACAACGGCGTGCGGGGCCATCACCCCGTGCGCGGATGCACGCTCCGGGTTGCTCAGCGGCATCACAACCCGCTTGTCAATCATGTCCTTCTCCTCGTGCATCCCCGCGAGGCGCTGCCACAGGTCGCGAGTTAAAACCCGACCACCGAGTGCGTTCAAGGTGAGCGCCTCACCCGGGGTGAGAGCCTCTCGTTTTTCCCAATAGGCGGCGGCTTCATGGCGGGTATAACCGGCCCGCGAGAGACCTTCTGCCATCGGCTCCTCCTGCGTCAGGAGATAAGAAATGGTCGCCATCCCAGCGTTAACCAATCTGTCCTCAAGGTGGGTGAGCAGCGCCGAGGGTACCCCTTCACCGCGATGATCCGGATCCACGGCCAAGCGCATGACCCAGGCCCGGGCGTCGGAGACACTGGCCACCGCCGCACCCACCACCTTGTCCTGATGCACCGCCACCACAGCCGGGCCACCAACCCGCAGGGACATGATGCATTCCGCAATTGAGTAAACCGACGCCATGCCAGGGGTAACCTCCCAAAGGTGGACCACCGGCTCTAGGTCACTGTCTTGATAATTCCGAACAATAAATGACATTTTGACCCCTTCCACCCGCTCCCGGTGCCCAACCCTAAGCCCTGGTTCCACTACCTGCGTTTCGAGCAGTCAGCGCCTGCACAACTTTTTGGTGCGGGAGCAAAAATCTAGTTTCGTTTGCCCTATGCCGGGGCCGAGATCAACTTGGGAAGGCAACCGCCTGCACCGGGTTCGCTAATGTCCCGATGGCATCGATCGTGCATGCCACCACATCACCGGGCTGCAGGAAAGTCGGCGGGTTCATCGCCGCCCCGACTCCTTGGGGTGATCCGGTCGCGATGACATCACCAGGTTCAAGGGTGACCCCGGAGCTGATGTCGGCGATTAGGGTCGCGATCTTGAATAACATGTGCTTGGAGTTGCCGTTCTGCCGCTGCACTCCGTTGACCGTAAGGGAGAGCTGAAGCTCATGCGGATCGGTGATCTCATCCGACGTAACGATCATCGGGCCGAACGGGCAATAGGAATCCTGGCCTTTGGAGAAGAACCACTGCCCGGAGCGACGCTGATCGCGGGCACTGATGTCGTTGACGATGCTGTATCCGAAAACGTGCTTCATCGCATTTGCCTCAGTGACGTTTCGCGCGAGCACACCGATTACCACGGCCAGCTCGCACTCCCAATCCAGCTGCTGCGTCATTGCACCATTGTGCTGAATTGGATCACCCGGACCAATGACGGCGGTACCCGGTTTACTGAAGAGCACCGGTCGGGTCGGGAGCTCCTTGTCGGTGTCGAGTGAGCGGCTCGACTCAGCCACGTGCTCTACGTAGTTCAGGCCGACGCCAACTACCTTGCCTGGGCGAAGCGGTGCATGCAGGCGTGCATTGGCTAGCGGTGAGCTAGCGCCCGTAGCCCATGCACCCGCCGCCGCAGCAGCGCGCACCTTGGCGTGGAGTTCCTCTCCTGCTGCGATGTAGTCGATCAGGTCCACCGGGACATCGACAGTGCCGGCGAGTGCCGCGCGGAGGTCGACGACGGTGTCGCCGCCCACCACGAGACCGATGCGTGGTACGGCGGGTGCCTCGGTGCTGAATGTGACAAAACGCATGCGATTTCCCTGCTGTTGGTTGGCGGACTTAGCTCTGTGTCGTTTCCGCATCAGAATCGGCACCAACGGGAGGTAGCTCACCGAAGGTGATCGACGGCTGTGGCTTGCGATTAACGTGCAACGAAAAGATGTCGAATCGGTTGTAGTGACCGATGATGTCGTGCATCTGCTTTGGCTGGATGCACTTGTTTAGGTCGATGTCGGCGTAGACAATGCCTTCTTCGTCAATGAGCGGGTCGCTGATCAAACGTCCGTCTGGCCCGAAGATCCCGCTGAATGCCGAGTGCTTGCGCTCGAGCATCGCCCGGGACTCTTCGTCATGCGCGACCGCATCGACGATCTCCGGGGTGATGGCGGAGCAGGCCACCACGGTAAAAACTTTCCCCTCGAAGGAGTGCGCGGCGGCCCGGACCTTTATCGCCTCCACCATGTCGTAATCCGCCGGTGCCGTCGGTAGGGCGATGTAATTGGCGGTATGGATGTTCTCCCCTTGCGCCAGCAATGCAAAGCGCGCGAGGGTATTCGTGTTCTCACCGCACGCCAAGCCACCAAGTCGACCGATAGCTGTGTCGTACACGCGCAGTGAACTGCCATCACCCCCCGCCCAGGTGAGTTTTTCAGCCCAAGTGGGCACGAGCTTGCGGTGCACGCCGAGGACGTTTCCAACGTCGTCAAGGAACAGCAGGGAGTTGTAAAGGGAGCCCATTGAGTAGGGGTCACGCTCATTGACGCCGATTACCACATGGACCCCGGCATCCCGGGCGGCAATGCGCAAGGCGTCGACTTCGGGTCCGGGTATGTCGATGGCAGCACGAAAGAGTTTCGCAAACCAAGGACTGCCCTGAAGCGGGGTCATCGTCCAGTTCCAGTATGGGTAGCCGGGGACGAAGACTTCCGGGAACACCACCAATTTGGCCCCGCCAGCAGCCGCCTGCCCGATTAGCCGGCAGGCTTTGGCCACCGTGGCATCGGTTTCCAGGAAGACGGGAGCGGCCTGCACGGCCGCGGCCCGGAACCGGGGGTAGGTGACCGCCACTTTCTCGCCTTCCCAATCTAACTGCCTCGACGCCGTCCACCGCCGCCGCGGGCCCTACGATAGCGAAGCCAAAAGGCTAACCTGTGACGTTACCGGATTGCCCAAGCTGGGCGAATCTAGATGGAGGTGGGGCAAGGTGGCAAAGATCGAGAACATAGCTGGTCGGTCCCGCGTGCACGACAATCCTGAGCTTGAGGATTTCTACGCCCGGCTGGACGCTGTTGGCACCGGTGCGCTTTGGAACGTAGCCAATGAGATCGAGCCCTGGTACCCGCAGCCTAAAAGTGTGCCCATGCACTGGAGGTACGCGAGCATGCGGCCGCTAGTGGTGGAGTCCGCCGCACTGGTGCAAGGCGAGGATGCCGGGCGCCGGGTTGTCTACCTGGTTAACGACGGGCGCCGCGAAATCGCCGCGGCGGTCGGCTTGCTCTACACCGGAATTCAGATCATGAATCCGGGTGAGTCGATGACAGCGCACCGGCATGCAGCCAGCGCACTTCGCTTTGTGATCGAAGGCACCGGTGCCTGGACGATAGTCGATGGTGATCGTCTGGAAGTCGGCCCCAATGACTTCGCCATCACCCCGTCAGGCACCTGGCATGAGCATGGCAACGAGGCCGACGACAATTTCGTAATCTGGCAGGACGGGCTCGACATACCGCTCGTGAATGCTCTCGACGCGAACTTCTACGAAGTCCACCCCGACCTCTACCAGCAGCCCGGAAAGGTGAACAACACCTCGATCCTCACCCATGGCAGCGGCATTCTCAAGCCGGCGAACCGCAATTGGGGCAAGCCGTACTCCCCACTACTTGGATTCCCGTGGGAGCAGACCCGCGATGCTCTCATGCAGCTGAGCCTGGTATCCGACGGCACCGACCACGACGGCGTGATCATGGAGTACGTGAGTCCACATACCGGCGGATCGGTCATGCCGACCATGGGTGCGCATATGCAGCTGCTCAAACCGGGTTTCGAATCCAAGGCTCATCGCCATACCGGGTCAGTCGTCTACCACGTCGCTGAAGGATGCGGCCATTCCGTCATCGATGGCAAGCGCTACGACTGGCAGGAACACGACATCTTCGTCGTGCCATCCTGGTCCTGGCACGAGCACGTCAATGACGATGAAACGAATCCGGCATTCTTGTTCTCCTTCAACGACTTCCCGATGATCAACTCGCTCTCGCTCTTCGTTGAAGCCGAGTACGACACGAATGGTGGGCACCAAGAACTAGCGTGAGCCCAAATCCTCACCCAGCACGTGACCGGACCATGGCGTTTGGGCACCGCGCCCCGCCCGGCCGGCCGGCCAACTTTGCGACGTCATGGCCGCTGGGCCCATCGGTAACTACCGGGGATGAGAACTACCAACCCTGACGATTAGCGGTGGTAAGTGCCGGGTCGCGGAAAGTCCACTACCGGACCCGGCTGCGCTCTGGATCAAAGAACGGCGGAAACTGCAAGGTCGCCGGGTAGCGGACACCATTGACGGTCACCTCGAAGCCGCCGCTGGCCAGCCATTCGGCGCTCACGTTGTCGGCATTTTCGAGGGTGGCCAGGCCAACCGAGGTACCAAGGGTGTGGCCGAACCCGCCCACCTGCAGGTGCCCCACCCGGATGCCATCCTTGTGCACCGGTTCGCTGCCGTGCAGCAGCGGTCGTGGATCGTCCACGCGCAGTGGCACCAGCCGGCTGGTGCGATCGGTGCGCAGTTTCGATAGCGCCTCCCGACCACGAAAGGCCGTGGGCTTATCCCAGGCCACCGCAAAGGACAGGCCCGCCGAAACCGGGGTATCGGTGACATCAATATCGACGCCGTAGTCGCGGTAGGCCTTCTCCAGGCGCAGGCCATGCATTGCGGCTAGGCCGACGGGCCGAAAGCCCAAATCCGCGCCGGCCACCTCCAGGGTCTCCCAAACCGACCGGGCCTGATCGCTCGGGATCAGCAGTTCAAACCCGAGCTCACCAACATAGGTGACCCGCAGGGCCCGGACCCGCGAGTAGCCGACCTCGATTTCCTGTGAAGTGAGGTACGGGAAGGCCGCCTCCGACAGGTCGTCGGGGCTGACCCGTTGCATTAGTTCGCGTGACTTCGGGCCTGAAATGGTCAGCAGGCAGTACCCGGAAGTCATATCGGATACGGTGGCAAACTCACCCGCGCGGGCTTCATCGGCCAGCATTCGCAGAACCCGGCGATGGGTGACGTCGGAGACGATCACCAAGAACTGTTCGTCGGCCAACCGGGTGACAGTGAGATCGGCCTCAATGCCCCCGCTCTCATTGCACCACTGGGTGTAGACGATGCCGCCAACGGCGCCGACAACGGCGTTGGCGCTGAGCCGGTCCAAGATCATCGCAGCATGTGGGCCTTGGACGAGGAACTTCGACATCAGGGTCATATCCATCGCCCCGACCGCCTCGCGGATAGTCC
Organism: Actinomycetota bacterium; assembly: GCA_005798555.1. Lineage (GTDB taxonomy): Bacteria > Actinomycetota > Actinomycetes > S36-B12 > S36-B12. The sequence continues at coordinate 4,638 of SYJA01000039.1, read as the reverse complement.
GGTGCTCCTCGGCTACCCAAGGCGACCAGAAACCGCGATCCCAGGTCCACGGGATATCGCGCTTAGCCTCGGCTTCGGGGTAGAACCACTCGGCGAACTCCCAGCCCGCCGAGACAGCGAAGTGGGCGCCCTTTGCCAGCCACACGTCGTGCAGTGGTGAGCGGCGAATCCCCCGCGCCGAGTGATTGTGAAATGTCGGATACCCGCCATCACCGAAGAGGACACCGAGTTGCTCGACGATGCGCTCGGATCGAAAGCGCTGCGAGTTCTCAAAGGGCAGGGCCCGCTCAATGGAGTAGCCGGAGATATCAACCGGGCACAGGCCGTCAACGATCCAGCTCGCCAGCACGCTGCCGACCCCACCGCCGAGCAGGATCCCGACCGAGTTGAGTCCGGCCGCGACCCAGAGCCCCTTGACCTCAGGAGCTGGGCCGAGCATTGGGGCAGCATCAGCGGTGAAGCTCTCCGGGCCGCAGAAAAAGGTGCGCACCCCGGCATCGGCTAGCGCTGGGATGCGCCGCATCGCCTTCTCCAGATGCGGGGTCATCCGCTCCCAGTCCGGTGGGATGGTGCCGAAGGCAAAGTCTTCCGGTGCCCCCTCCGGGTGCCAACCGGCGGCCTCGGGCTCGAATAGGCCCACGAGCATCCCGCCGCCCTCCTCGCGGAAGTAGCCATAGCAATCAAGGTCCTCAATGATCGGAAGGTCCCGATGCACACCCGCCATCGGCTCGGTGAGCAGGTAGTAGTGCTCCGCCGCCTGCAGCGGCACATCGACCCCGGCCTTGGCCGCCAATTGCCGGGTCCACAGGCCCGCGGCCAGCACCACGGTTTCGGCTTCCACCTCACCATGGTCGGTGCTCAACCCGGTGATCCGGTCCCCGCTGCGCAAGAAGCCGGTGACCCGAACACCTTCGGCGATGGTGGCGCCGCGCAGCTTGGCACCCTTGGCAAGCGCGGTGGCGACTCCGACCGGGTCGGCGCGGCCTTCATCGCTTACATAGGACCCACCGATCAGGTCGTCGACCCGGGCGAGCGGGAAAAGTTCCGCGATTTGCGCCGGTGTGACAATCTCGTTCGGCACTCCAAAGCCCACCTGAAAGTCACGTTCGCGCACCAGGGTCTCGAGGCGCTCCGGTGTCGAGGCAACCGACAGGTGGCCAACCGGGCGAAATCCGGTGGCGTGTCCGGTCTCCTTCTCTAGCCGCTCATACAGGTCGCGCGAGTAGCGGCACAGGTAAATCGAGGTCTCATCGTGAAAGCCCGCGCTGGTAATCAACCCGGCGGCGTGCCAAGTGGTGCCTGCCGTGAGGGCGTGCTTTTCAATCAGGAGGACGTCGCTGACGCCAAGTTGTGTTAAATGGTAGGCAATTGAACAGCCGATCACCCCACCGCCCACGATGACTACCTGGGCCCGGCTGGGCAGCTTGTCCACGACTCCTCCTCAAACGGGCGCCGCTAAGCGCAGGGTGCCTGCCGATACCATTCGTTCATAGGGTATTTGCGAGCGAACTGATATCGGTATTCTCCCCCTGCCGCCGCGACCACCGACGGTAAATCAGCCAGCCGACGATGATTACCGCCGCCGATACCACCAAGATGATAGTTGCCATCGCATTGAGAGCAGGCGTCGGTGCCGCTCGAGCAGTCTGATAGATCCGCATCGACGTTGTCTCCGTCGACGCATCAGATGATAAGTACCGCACCAGCACAAAGTCGTCCAGCACGTCCGCGAAGACGAGTACCGAACTCACCAGGATGGCCGGGAAAAGCATGGGCAGGATGATCCGACGCACCGCCCCGATAGCCGACGCGCCAAGATCGCGGGCCGCCTCCTCGTAGTGCGCGCCGATGGTAAGCAGCCGCGCCCGGCAGATGACGATCGGATAGGCCAGTTGAAAGGTCACCAGGCCGATCACCTGGGCCCACGTGCCCAGGCCAAAGGGCGTGGCGAGGTAGGTGACCATGAACAGCAGCCCGATCGCCAGGGCGATCTCCGGGATGACGAAAGTGATAAGGGCGATGAAGTTGGCCCCAGCTGGTATTCGGCCACGCCAGCGATCCAAAGCTAATGCGAAAAGGACGCCGAGCGGCACCGTGATGCAGGTGGCGATGACCGCCAACAGCACGGTGTGGGTGAGCGCCGTCCGGATCGCCGGGTCGTTTATCACCGAGCCGGTGGGATCCCAGGTATACCAACGCAATGAGAAGCCCTGCCACGCAGAGCGCGAACGTCCCTCATTAAAGGAGAACAGGACGGTAATCGCCACGGGCACCAGGGCCCATAACAAGTAGACGGCCGTGATGGTACCGAGGCCGTAGGCCCGGGCTCCGGGGGTACCGCGCAACCGCGGCCGGATACCAGGTCCGGTGGCTTTCAGGGCCGCATCGGCGGGTGCGGCCAATATCGTCATGACCGCACCTCCGCCTTGGCGTTGCTTCTGGTGTACCAGATCATCGGGACGAGGAGCACTAGCAGGACGAGAATCAGTAACGCGCCCGCCTGGCCACTTTGCCCCGGTGTCGCGATGGACAAATTGATCAGGTTGCCGATCATCGCCGTATTGGGCGACTTCGACAGCATGTCGGAGGTGAAGTAATCACCCATCATCGGCAGCGCGATCAGCAAGGTGCCCGCAACGACTCCCGGTCCGCTCATGGGCAGGATGACGCGACGGAAGAGATCGAATCCACTCGCGCCGAGATCGCGTGCCGCCTCCAACAGACTTGGGCTTATCCGGTCTAAGGACGCAAATAGCGGGAGCAGCATGTACGGCACGTATCCGTAGATCAGGCCCATCACCACCGTGTAAGGATTGCCGCTGAGCCAATTGATATTGAGGGGCACCAAGCCACCCAAGGTGATTATCGAGTTGACGAGTCCATCTGGCTGCAGCAGGTTGATCCAAGCCAGCATGCGCATCATGTACGAAATCCAAAACGGTGCGATCAGCAACGCAAGCACGAGGCCGCGGTACCTTCCGGCGTACCGAGCGGTGAAGTAGGCAACAGGAAAGGCGATCAGCAGGCAGGCGCTGACAGCGACGACGACGTACACCAAGGTGCGCAGGACTGCCGGTAGATAGAAGTTGTTCGGCCCGACCAGCCGATCCCAGACCACCTGCACCTGAGCGAATTGCCAATCGAGTGGATTCCAGATCGGGATCGGTGAGCGAAAGACGGGGTCGACGGTACCGAAGGAGACGCATAGGACGACATAGAACGGGACGATGAAGAATAGGAGGATCCAAAACACCGTGGGCAGGCCAAGGATTGGCCAGAGCAAGCGCGTGGAGGGATCTCCCACCTCACGCCCCGGCTTTGAATTGCTGCCAGATCACCTGGTACTCGGCTTCCACCTCCGGCGGCAATTCAAGGATCGGGTATCCGACCTTGAAGTATCCGGGCTTAACCACCGCAGCCGCGAGGTTCTTCGGCAGGTAGCCATCGGCCACCATGGTCTCGGGGGTTAGGGCACGAAGGGGTGGCTGGTACCCGACGAATTCGAGATTCTTCAACGACTGCTTCTTGCCCAGCATGAAGTTGATGAAGTGGTGAGCCAGCACCGGGTTTTCACCGCCCTTGAGCACGACCATGAAGTCATTGCCGATAGCGCCCTTGCCATCGGGTGGTGACCAGTAGCGAAGCAGTGAGACGTCGACTCCCTTGGGCAGGTAATACTGACCGGTGATCATGTCACCCGACCAGCACTGCGCAAGTGAGAGCACTCCCTCGGGAATGTCGGTATAGCCGGTTATTGTCACACGCGGCTGGCTGCGGGCGAGCATCTCCAGCATTGCGTCACGGGCGGCGCCTAACACTGCTGGATCTGCTGAATTCAGATCCGTGCCGCCGTCGCGCAGAATGGTCATGCCGATGACTTCCCGATCGTCATCAAGTACCGCTATCTGCCCCGCGTACTTTGCATCCCAGAAGACGTCATACGGATTTGAGCGCGCACCGATGTCCTCGGGCATCAGGTCGCTGCGCCAGCCGATTCCCGTTGTGAAGATCACGTACGGGGCTGTGTACTGCCACTCCATGTCGTACCAGGGATTTTGAAACTCTTCCCAGACATCAACGATGTTCGGAACGTAGTCATGGGTCAACGGTCGGATCAAATCTCCGTAGACGAGCTTTGCGATGTGGTTGTAGGACAGGAAAGTCAGGTCATAGGGCACCGAGCCCGTGCGGATCTTTGTCAGCGCCTCGTTATAGTCATTGAATGTGGAGACTTCGACTTTAACGTTGTATTCGGCGTACTCCTTCTCAAAGTCCTTCAGCACAGCCTTGTTGAGGTAGTCCGGGTAGTTATAAAGTCGAAGGGTTGCGTTGGCCTCCGGCTCCAGGCCGCTGGCAATCGGCTCATTGCCCGGATTGATCGGCCATTTGACAGGGTTTTGCGGTGAGGCGATCTGAAGCTTGGTGGGCGGGGCCGACGACCCAGCGGACGCCGCCGGCGCCGCGGGCGAGGTGGCATTTGCCGGGCCGCCCATTGGTTGCTCCCGGGCGCAGGCCGCGAGCGCCCAAGCACCCGGTATGGCAAGCGCGGACGCCTGTAGCAACCGGCGGCGTGAAACAGGTCGTGGATTCATTAAGATACCAATCTTTCAACCGCCCCAACGGCTTACCTGACGCCAC
>SYJA01000038.1 GCA_005798555.1 Actinomycetota bacterium | reverse complement strand
TCCTACTGGTCAGGTGGCCGGTGAGGCAGCCACTTGCTGACTTCGATGACCCGGCCGCTGCCTCAGATCCCCTAGGGCAAAACGACCGGGGTTGATCTTGGGGTTTTAGGTGTGCGCCAGCACCGCAGCAAGCAGTCCAGACGGACCTGCTGCGCCTGCTGCGCCAGGTGCCACCGGGTGAAGCCACCAGCCAAGTGGGTCATTTCTCTCTACAGCAATAGCTTGTCGGGATAGGCTTTGGGTTCATAGCGAAGACCGAAGGACAATGACTAACACCGATGACTGGCCACACCCAATCCGCCAACCCGCTCAACGCCGACGAGCAGGAGAAGAAGTCCGCAGGGCCCGCTCAGAAGCCAGACGTTGTAGTTCACGCTCCCGTATATGAGGCGAGGAAGTCAACTCGACCCAATCTGACCCCGGACGCGGCGACACAAGCCGATGCCATAGCGCACATGGATGCCTTCCGCGCAAAACGCGATCCCAAAACGCCGGCGCCGGGATTTCGGTATCGCGCAGGGGCTACTCAGAAGAAGATGAACGAGAACCGCGATAAGGGCACGGACATCTACGCCGAAGAGACGCGCAAGATGATCCAGCGCAAGGATCAGGAGGCCCTAAGCCAGACGGGCACGACGAGCAGTGATCGCACGGCCCAAGGAGTCAGTCAGGCGGGGGCGGCACTCCAGAATATTATCAATGAGCACGGTGGTGCGCTCAAGGCGGGGGACGAGTTGGCGGGTGGTCTGCAAATTGCTGAGGCAATCGGGCTGGCCGCGCACACCCAAGGACTTATCTTGGCCCAGAAGGACAGGTCCCGCCAAGACGCCGCTCGGCTGTCCAAGGCAGCCGCCTCCGAAGCCCACTCGGGACTCGGGGATTCCCTTGATTCGATGCGTGAGCATAAAACTCGTGAGGGTCATTACAAACCGGGGCAGGGTGGTGCCCTGTTAAGGGGGATGGTGGAGACGGTCCGAGCCCAAAATAGGGCGCGCAGAGCCGCATTGGCAGCCGGTAAGAATGAGAAGATGATCAAGCAGATCAGCGTGGAGCACACCTTAGGCGAATCGGTGCCTTTCGCCGTCGCTGACAAGACGGAGATTGATAAGACCTTGGGTGTCAAGGCACGGGTCTTCAAGGACGCGCGCAAGAAGGAGTTGTCGGATCAGGAGGCGTCTTTGAAACAGATCGTAAAAAAGCGCAAGCAGGGAGGCGACGCTGACTGGGATGATCGACAAAAAAGCAATGCCGAAGAGAAGGCGGACATCAAGCAAGGGCTCTCGGAGCAAGATGGCGCACGGCGTGAACGCCGCAAGCTCACGGCCATGGATGCGCGCAAGGGTTACCAGTACGCCTTGGATGCTGATGAGGCAAAGGAGTACAAACCGGCTCGAGATGCCTACGAGGATGCGAGTGCGGGCATCGAGCAAAAGCACGATGCTCATCTAAAGTCCCTTGAGTCGGACTTTAAGGAGTTGAACGCCCAGGGCGACGCCCAAAAGGAGGCGGACCGTTACCGGAGCAATCTAAAGAATAGCATGGGTATTCGCGAGAAGGAAAAGTTCTCGAAGAAGGATGAGCTCGACCAGCATGAGGCTGACGTCAAGTCCCTTCGGGATCAGCAGACCAAGGCGATCACGGACAAGGTGGGGGATTTAAAGTCGCAATTGACCGGCAGCGACGTCGTGTCAGACATCGAAAAATTAACGGCGACAGGTGCGGCCCAAAAAGAGGCGGACCGTTACCGGAGCAATCTAAAGAATAGCCTTGGTGCTCGCCAGAAGGAAAAGTTCTCGAAGAAGGATGAGCTCGACCAGCATGAGGCTGACGTCAAGTCCCTTCGGGATCAGCAGACTAAGGCGATCACGGACAAGGTTGGGGACCTGAAGACGCAATTAAAGAGTGTTACGGCGCCGAAGAAGTTTTATGAATTTACAGACAAACCTAAGTCCGGGTCGGAAGCAGAGTATGCCAGGCTGCAAGAGCAGATCTCGCATCACGAGGGGCTTGCAAAGCAATCGACTTCAAACCCGTTGTTCACCTCACCTGAATTTCAAAGCCAGGACCAATTGGATTCTCTCAACGATTCCATGAAGAAGGCCCGCGTGTTGCGCCGGGAGAAGGAAACCGGGCTGACCGAGGAGCAACAACGCCAGCACGATGACCTCCAGGATCGTCTTGCGAAAACTCCTAAGTCAGGGTCAGCGGAGGCTCAAAGACTCCAAGATCAAATCTCGTGGCACGAGGAAAAGGCAAAGGAATCGGCTTCGGACCCCTCGTATGTCTCATCCGAACACCTCAGTCCGGCCCTGCAGAAATCCCTGCACGATTCGATGAACAAGGCTGGTGTGCTGCGCCGGGAGAAGGATACCGGGCTGACCGCGGAGCAGCAAGGTCAGCACGATGACCTCCGGGCGCGTCTGGATCGGGCGAAGTCTGACTCCGATGCTGGTGCCGACCCGAACGATATCCAAACGCGGGACCAGCACCAAGGTACGGTCGAGAAGTACAGATTCGTCAAGAAACATGGCGTTACGCCCGAGGAGCATGATACCCGGCTGGCGAACGATGAGCGCCTCCTGGCAATCAAAAAGGAATCCAAAACCGGTCTCTCCGCCGAGGAGGCCGAGAGGTTGGACGGTATCGCCAGGGAGCGCTCCGAGATGAAGGGCATGGTCAAGCGAGCCCGTGCCTTCGCTATCGAGCATGAGGGCGAGATCGTCAAGGATAACCGCGCCGGTGGGCTCGCCATCGGATTCAATAAGGCACGAGCCGTGACAACTGACGCCGATGCCCGCCATGCGATGATCAATGCTGGTGCAAAAACCGCCCACAGCGTGGGTGAGGTAATGAGTGCCGATCTCAATGAGGCCCGGGAGGCAATGGAGTCCTACGACTTTGCACACGCGCGAAACATCGCCTTGTCCGCAACCACTCAGAAGGCTGCAGATATTGCTTCAAGTGCGGCGGGCGGCCCAGCAATCTCACTAACAGTCGGGGCCCTAGCAAAGGTTACCAAGGCGGTGTCCAACATGGTGGGTGGCCTAACTCAAAAAGGCGCCAATCGGAAGATTTTCGCCGAGAAAGCCAGGGCCATGACAAGGGGCCCTGACGGCAGGACCGATCGATGGCACCAGATCGGCGAAAAGGGCATCGACTGGCACGCTGGCGCGGACGTGCCATTCAAGGGAGGCTTTAAGCTGGGCGCCAAGCAAGTTCTTGGGATGGTGCGGGGAGAGTATAGCCCTTACCTAAAGAGGCTGGCCTCGGACACCGTAACGGGTTCTTCGGTGGTCAATTCCATAGCCGATCACACGGCTGCGACGGTGAAGCCGCTCGCCCCCTTTGCCGATAAGGGCGCGCAGGTTGCGCACTCGGCCGTGAATACGGTGGCGCCTGTGGCCGAGGCAGTCTCAGCAGAAGCCAATAAGTTGGTGGACTCAGCTGGGGGTGTAGCGAACTCGGTGCTGGGTAAAGCGCAGGAAACTCTCGGTGGTGCAGTCGGTGAAGAGTCAACTCTGGGAGTCGGCGCTGGCTTGGGGGGTCTGGTTAAAAGTGGATCTGACGCGGTATCCAGCAAAATCGACGAAACCGCCAACACCGCTCGGGATGCCATCGCGGAACACACCACGGGCCTTGTTAACAATGCCCATGCTGCGATCGCGGATAATTTAGAAGGCCTTCATGGAAAAGCCCATGCTGCGGTCATTGCGCAGGCTGGATCCACGGCAGAGGATTTGGTCGATACTGGTTTTGACATGGCCGACGCTGCATTGACCAAAACCACGAAAAAGGGCAAGGTCATCGGCGGGCCGCTCGCCCCGGGCCCAACTGCAGGTGCGCCGGCACTCGGGCCGGTGGTCAAACCTGAGCCCCCCGGCCCGACCCCCGGCCCGACCCCCGGCCCGACCCCGAACATCGACCCCGAGCCTGTTCACAGGCGACAGCTTCATCTTGCTCAAATCCGTGCCGCTGGTCAGAAATCTACGGACGCCCAGGCAGATAAGCGACATGATCCGTTAACGCCGATAGCAGATGTGACGAAAAAGGAATACACATCTTGGCGGCAGCGGATTCCCAGATTTGCCCGCAACACCTGGCAACGCGCAAAGAACTTCGGGAAGCGGATGTGGAAAGGCCTGAGCGGATTTTTTGGGCGCTGACCAAATTTCTGGCTTTCCCAAAGTCGAGTTGATTCCGACCGCTGGACCAAGGTGGGTAACAGGTTTTTAGCGGACTGTGGCGTCGGCGGACAGCACGTAGGTGATTGCAGCTGCAATCTCTGGCGCGAGGAACCGATCCGGGCCGGGCCCGGGGACGCTCTCCCGTAGCTCGGCGATAACCCGGGCGGTGCGTGGTGCTGGCACAAGGGGCGCCCGCAATTCAATAGCGCGGGCTGCGGTCATGATCTCTATTGCGATGATGGCGGTGAGATTGTCTACGGCGGTGCGTAACTTGCGGGCGGCATGCCAGCCCATCGACACGTGGTCCTCTTGCATTGCCGAACTTGGAATGGAGTCAACGCTGGCTGGCACCGCAAGTCGTTTGTTCTCCGATACCAACCCGGCCTGGGTGTAGTGCGCGATCATCAACCCGGAGTCGACACCGGGATCATGCGCTAAGAATGGTGGCAGGCCGTGCGAGCGGTTCTTATCCAGCATACGGTCGGTGCGCCGTTCGGAGATAGATCCAAGATCGGCGGCCGCGATTGCCAGAAAATCGAGGACATAGCCAACAGGGGCGCCATGGAAATTGCCGTTACTCGACAAGGTGCCATCGCCCAGTACCACGGGGTTGTCGATCTGGGCCTGCAGTTCGCGTTCGGCGACAGTGCGGGCATGCGTGATGGTGTCACGCACGGCACCGGTGACCTGGGGCGCGCATCTAAGGGAGTAGGCGTCCTGCACGCGATCATCGTTCTCCAGATGGGAGGCGACAATGCCGGAGCCCGCTAGGGCGGCGTACATGCGGGCGGCACTTAAGGCTTGACCCGGGTGCGGGCGCAACGGAAAATGCAGTTCAGGCCGGAAAACCGCATCGGTACCAAGTAAGGCCTCAACGCTCATCGCGGCGGCGAGGTCGGCCATATCGCACAGATGCTCAAGGTCTGCGATGGCCATGATGAGCATGCCGAGCATGCCATCGGTGCCATTGATGAGTGCGAGGCCTTCCTTCTCGTGGAGCTCGAGCGGTTCGATACCGGCTGCGGCGAGTAGCTCAGCAACGGGGCGGGCCACTCCAGCTGCGTCGGTCGCTTCCCCTTCGCCCATCAGCACGAGGGCGCAATGGGCCAGGGGCGCTAGATCACCGCTGCAGCCGAGGGACCCGTGCTCATAAACCACCGGGGTGATCCTCGCGTCAAGGAGTGCAGCCATGGTCTGCGCCACGATGGGGCGTGCGCCAGTGCGACCGGATGCGAGTGTTCTTAGCCTTAGCAGCATGGTGGCCCGCACAACCTCAGGCTCAATGGCAGCCCCGCTGCCGGCAGCATGGGAGCGGATGAGTGAGCGCTGCAATTGGGTACGGGATTCAGGCGGGATATGCCGTTGCGCCAAGGCGCCGAAGCCGGTTGACACCCCGTAGACCGGGGCAGCCGAGGCGGCGAGAGCATCGATTTGACTACGGGTGTGTGCCATAGCCGATAGTGCATCCTCGGTGACAGTGATCTTGGCCTGCGCTCTGGCGATGGTGATGACTTCAGCCATCGTCAGCCCACTGGTGCCGATCGCTACCGTGGTCATGGCACGACTCTATGCGCTCTGCCACCGATCCAGACCTGATAAGTCAGGTCCACCCCCGGCCGGTAGGCCAGGTGCAGGTGCGAGGGGGCATTAAGGGCGAGGATGTCGGCGCGGGCACCCACGGCGAGCTGGCCGATATCGGTTCGGCGCAGGGCGCGGGCGCCACCCATCGTCGCCGACCACACCGCTTCGTCCGGTGTCAGGTGCATCTCGCGGACCGCTAGGGCGATGCAAAATGGCATCGAGGTGGTGTAGCTGGACCCCGGGTTGCAATCTGTTGCGATGGCCACGGTTGCGCCGGCATCAAGTAGGCGCCTGGCATCTGGGTAAGGGGAGTGGGTGGAGAACTCGGCCCCCGGCAGCAAAGTCGCCACCGTCTTGCTTCCGGCGAGCAACTCAATGTCGGTATCGGTGAGGTGGGTGCAATGGTCGGCCGAAGCGGCATCGGCTTCAACAGCCACAGCTACGCCGGGCCCGGCCTGCAATTGGTTGGCGTGAACGCGCGCCATCAACCCCCTTGCCTTGCCGGCCTGAAGAATGGCGCGGGCCTGATCGCCATCGAAAGCGCCGCGATCGCAGAAGACATCTAGCCATTTGGCAAGTGGTGCGCAGGCATCAAGCATGACTCCCGTGACCAAGTCGACGTAGCCGGCCGGGTCGTCGGCGAACTCCGCGGGCACCACGTGCGCACCCAGGTAGGTGGTCTCGGGGGTGAGTGTGCTCGCGATCGCCAGGGCCCGACTTTCATCGGCGACCGTGAGGCCGTAGCCGGACTTGGTCTCGAAGGTAGTGATGCCCGTTGAATGGAATTCATTGACTAACCGGGTGAGATTGTCTGCTAATTGGGCATCGGATGCGGCGCGGGTCATTGCGACCGTGCTTCTGATGCCCCCTGCGTGGTATGGACTACCGGCCATCCTCGCCGCGAACTCGGCAGGGCGGTCACCGGCGAACATCAGGTGGGCGTGACTATCGACGAAACCGGGGAGCACTGCGCGGCCTGCCAAGTCGATGCGCTGATCGGTGGCTGGCACCTTGGAATTGGGCCCCACCCACGTGATCTGCTCGCCTTCGAAAATCAAGGCCGCATTTTCGATGATACCGAGGGCGCCTTTACCCCAGGTCTCATCGTTGGTGACAAGGGTGCCGATATTTGCCAGTGCGATAGCCGCCACGTTGATTACTCTAAGTCCGGCTCGGTGTCGAGCATTGGAATATGCAGGTGGCGTTCGTGGGCGACGTCTACCGCGAGGTCATACCCCGCATCGACGTGCCGGATGACTCCCATGCCCGGGTCGTTTGCTAGCACGCGCGCGAGTTTCTGGGCGGCGAGCGCGGTGCCATCAGCGACACTCACCTGCCCGGCGTGGATCGACCTTCCGATACCGACCCCGCCGCCATGATGTATCGAAACCCACGAGGCACCCGATGAAATATTGACCATGGCATTTAGTAGGGGCCAATCAGCGATCGCATCGGACCCGTCGAGCATTGACTCGGTCTCCCGGTAGGGCGATGCCACCGACCCGCAATCGAGATGGTCGCGCCCAATCACAATGGGTGCCGACACCGCACCGCTGGCGACGAGGTCGTTGAAGGCCAAGCCGGCCTTATCGCGCTCGCCGTAACCGAGCCAGCAGATCCGGGCGGGCAGGCCTTGGAAGGCGACGCGTTCTTGGGCCATGGTGATCCAACGGCGCAGGTGGTCGTTATCGGGGAACAGCTCAAGTACCGCGCGGTCCGTGCGATGAATATCCTTCGGATCCCCAGAGAGTGCAACCCAGCGAAATGGGCCCTTGCCTTCGCAGAACAATGGCCGGATATAGGCCGGGATGAACCCGGGGAAGGCGAAGGCGCGCTTGTACCCGCCCTTGCGGGCTTCATCGCGAATCGAATTGCCGTAGTCGAAGACCTCCGCGCCCTTTTCCATGAAGCCAACCATCGCTTCGACATGCTTGGCCATTGACGCCTGGGCGCGCTCGGTGAATTCGTCCGGCTTCTTTTCGGCATACTCGTGGGCGTCGTCAAAGTCAATATCCTCAGGAATATAGAACAGGGGGTCATGTGCTGATGTCTGGTCGGTGAGGATGTCAATCGGAACATCGCGGCGCAGTAACTCAGGCAAGATCGTGGCCGCATTTGCGACCAAGCCAATCGATAGCGCCTTGCGCTGCGCTTTTGCCGCTAATGCTCGGTCAATCGCGTCATCGAGGTTGTCGGCAATCTCATCGAGATACCGGGTTTCGACCCGGCGCCGTAGGCGGGTGCCGTCGATATCGATGACTAGGCAGACGCCTTCATTCATGGTGACGGCCAACGGTTGGGCACCACCCATGCCACCGCAGCCGGCGGTAACTGTCAGGGTGCCCGCGAGGGTGCCCCCGAATCTTTTCTCAGCCACCGCAGCAAATGTCTCGTAGGTGTCCTGCAAGATGCCCTGGGTGCCGATGTAGATCCACGACCCAGCGGTCATCTGCCCATACATCGTGAGGCCAAGATGCTCGAGTCGGCGAAACTCCGGCCAGTTGGCCCAGTCGCCGACGAGGTTCGAGTTCGCGATGAGTACCCGCGGTGCCCACTCGTGGGTCTGCATCACGCCGACCGGCTTACCTGATTGCACGAGCATGGTCTCATCGGGTTTTAGATTTGTCAGCGTGCGCACCAATGCATCGAAGCTGGCCCAGTTTCGGGCCGCCTTGCCGGTACCGCCGTAGACAACGAGCTCATCGGGGTGCTCTGCGACATCGGGGTCGAGGTTGTTCTGCAGCATGCGCAGGGCGGCCTCTTGCTGCCAGCCGCGGGCGGTCAACGTGGTGCCGGTGGCGGCGCGCACCGGGCGGGGGCCGCCGACAAATGATGAGGTCATGGGGCAATTGGACTCCGGTCGGTGCCCGCGCGCGCTATCTTGGCCCGGGCAGTGTCTGAAATACGAGATGTTGGAGTCAGGTGGCCGGTAATGCACCAGCAGCCACCCGGGCGATGGGGGCGCTTCGGGCGCTGGCCCAGGCCCCCGGCCCGATGACAGCTGCGGCCCTCGGGGCGGCACTTGGTCTGCCACGCTCCTCGACCTATCACTTACTCGCGGCGCTGGAGCAAGAAGGCTTCGTGGTGCATTTCCCGGAGGAGCGCCGGTGGGGCCTTGGGGTGACCGCATTTGAAATCGGGGCCGCATACCTGCGCCATGAGCCATTGGAGCGGTTGGCTCGACCATTATTGGCGCGGTTGGTTGCGGAGGCCGGGAGAGCCACCCCATTGGCAGCACATCTTGGTGTCCTGCATGGCCGAGAAACCCTCTACCTTTTAAAGGAATCAACTAAACGCCCGATCACCATCGTCGCTGAAGTGGGTGTTCGGCTGCCAGCTTCCTTGACGGCGTCGGGGCGGGCCATGCTGGCGCACTTGCCGGCGGCCCAGGTGCGCGCCCTGTTCCCAAACCAAAGCGCCTTCGTCGATCGCACCGGGGTCGGCCCGATGTCATTGCCGCAGTTACGCCGCCTCCTTCAGGAGGAACGGGCCCTTGGCTATGCGCAGGAGCGGGGGATGGTGACCGCCGGGTTCTCCTCGGTGGCCGCGGCCGTACACGACCACAATCATCGTCCGGTCGCATCCATTGGGGTCACGTTCTCTGATCAAGCCGCTTCCCGCGCGCAACACCCTAGGCTTGCGGCTGCCGCCATTGGAGTGGCCGCCGAACTTTCGCGGCGAATGGGTATGAAGGAAGGCGCGGTATGAAGGCGAAGTGGGCATGAGCTCGGCGCCGCTTTCGAGTGACCCGCGCTGGCCGCGGGCCGGCCACCTTTTTTCGTCGGCCGACGACCGCGCTGCGGATCTAACCTTGATCGGGGTGCCAGCGTGGCGCACCTCGATCAGCCCCACGGGTGCACACGCGACGCCCGCAGCCGTTCGTGCGGCACTTCTTCGCTACTCCACCTATTCAGCGGAGCACGGGGTCGACCTCGCAACACTGCGGATGGTAGACGCCGGAGATATCGAGGAGCCGGATGGGCCGGCGGGCGAAAAGCGGGTGATGACCCGCCTTGCGCATGCGCAGCCAAATCTTGGTTTCCTGATCGCCCTCGGCGGCGATAACTCCATCACCTATTCGGTGGCACTCGGGGTGTGGGGGGACAAGATTTCGCAGGCGGGCTTGATAACCCTTGATGCACATCATGATCTGCGCGATGGCGAAAGCAATGGCTCGCCGGTCCGTAGGTTGATTGAAGCTGGGTTAGCGGGGGCCCGGGTGGTGCAAATCGGGATTGCCGACTACTCGAACTCGCCGGAGTATGCGGCGCGCGCACGCGATTTGGGTATCACCGTCATCACTCGCTCATCCCTTCGCACTAGGTCGATGGCTGATGTAATCTCGGCGGCGCTAGCGATCACCGGGGCTGGCGGCGGCCCAATCCACGTCGATCTAGATGTGGATGTCTGTGACCGTGCGGTGGTACCGGCCTGCCCGGCCGCCGCGCCGGGTGGGATAAGCGCCGACGAATTGCGACAGGCAGCGTTCTTGGTAGCGGCCGACCCGCGCGTGTCGTCCCTTGATATCACCGAGGTTGATGCCACGATCGATGCACCAGATGCGCGCACCGTGCGGCTGGCAGCGCTGTTGGTACTGGAAGCCGCTGCCGGAGTATGCGTGCGCACGAGTTAGGAGACGTGCGAGCATGAAGAAGCAAAATCTTTGGGTGGTGGCCGGCGGCGTGATCGTCATGCTGGTTGGCATTGTCTGGTTCTTCCAAGGGCTCGGCGCCCTCAAGGGGAGCCCGATGACCGGTGAAATCTTCTGGACCTACATGGGCGGTATCGTCATCATCCTTGGTCTTGCAGTGCTGTTGCGAGGACTAAAAGGCACCAAGCGGACGAATTCTAGATAATTGGCCCGACCTCGAGCCTGGTTTCAAGTATCTGCCCATCGACTAGCTCAACGCGGTAGGCCGCTGGCCCGGTTCCGGCAGCCCCGGTTCCGGCAGCTCCGCGAGTATCGGCGATAACCGCAACAGGCTCGGTGCCCTCGTACAAAATCGCGATGCCGTCATCGGTTGCGTACGAGGTTGGCAGCGTTTTTGCCTTGACGAGTTCATGTAGAAGGGGGCGGCGGCCGGCTTCGGAGTCGTAGTGAACGCCGTTGCCGTATGGGAGCAGGCCAAGGCCGTTGGTGATGACTTGCAGCTGCGCGCCGAATGAGTCAGTGGGCCCGCCCAGGTGCCAGCAAATTGAACCTGCGCTCACCCCCGCCAAGATGGCACCGCGCTCCCAGGCGGCGCGCATCTCATCGTCGACTCCGTGCAGCTGCCAAAGGGCGAGTAGATTTGCGACGCTGCCTCCGCCGACCCAAACCACATCGGCTTTGGCGATTGCTTCGCCAACTACGCGGTTCGGCTGGGTGAAAAGCGCAAGGTGGTCAGTATCGCAATTGGCCCCGGCTAGCGCTGAATACATGCCCGCTAGATAATCGGGGCTATCCCCGCTTGCGGTAAGAACCAGGCAAACACGCGGTCGATCCTTACCCGTTAGGCGCAGCGCTTCAAGCATGATGCCACCAGGGCGAAGCACCCCCCAAAGCCCGGGGGTGGTGACGAACCCGCCGCTGCTCGCAAGAATCCGTTTAGGGGTCAATTTCGGTTGTCCTCCGCTGCGTTGGTATCCGTAGAGTGTGGCATAGGCAGGTGTGATCGGCTCGGGCCGCAAAGGCGCCGGATTGGGGTTGGTGGTGTTTGAGCGGCTGGGCGCGGCGGTTTATCGGCGGCGTCGACTAGTTTTCATATCGGCTTTGATTGGCATCGTATTTTTCGCGGTCTTAGGGGTTCAGGCACTGCCTAAACTCGATAGCGGCGGCTTCAATGACCCTGGGTCGGATTCCGCAGCGGTGTCCGAAATCCTCCAGTCCGAATTCGACTCGCCCGATGCGGATCTGATCGTCGCCCTGACGGGGGAGCTGCCCGCGGATGATCCAAGGTTCGCCGAGCTGGGCAAGTCGCTCACCACGAAGGTGGCTGCGATCGGTGGCGTGAAGCGGGTTGCTTCCTACTGGCTGACACCTAGCCCGAGTCTGATCAGCTCGGACGGCAAGGGGGCGGTCCTGCTGGTGACCTACGACCCAGCTGGTGGGGTGTCAAATAGTGATATCACCGATGAGGTCAAGGCAGTTCTAGCAGCCGCGGATCTTGGTAAGACCCAGGTTTACCTCGGTGGATCATCGGTGGTCGGTCAGGCGATCACCGGGCAGATCAGTTCTGACTTGGCAAGGTCCGAGGCGATCGCCATTCCACTGACCACCATTTTGCTGCTAATCGTCTTTGGGAGTTTGGTCGCGGCAGGGATGCCGTTACTGGTGGGCTTGGCCTCAATTTTCGGTAGTTTCTTCGTCTTGTACCTTCTCACCTATCAAACCGATGTCTCAGTTTTCGCACTCAACTTGGTAACCGGCCTGGGCCTTGGCCTCGGGATCGACTACTCGCTACTTGTCGTGAGCCGCTTTCGCGAAGAACTTGCCAGCGGTCGGGAGGTAAGCACCGCCGTCGCTCGCACCGTCGGAAGTGCGGGCCGAACGGTGGTCTTCTCGGGAGTAACCGTGGCCTTGACCTTGGCCGCTCTGCTCTTCTTCCCGCAGTTCTTCCTGCGCTCCTTCGCCTACGGCGGTATCTTCGTCGTCCTCTTCGCGGTGGTCGGTGCGGTCATCGTGCTACCGGCGGTCTTAGGGCTAATAGGCCCACGCATCAACTCACTTCGGATTCGACGATCTGTCGATAGGCCGAACCGCGGCGCCCGTTGGGCAACCTTGGCCACGGCGATCATGCGCAGGCCTTGGCCGGTGGCAATTGGATGCATTGCGGTGCTGATATTGATGGCCTGGCCCGCGCTCGGAGCCAAGTTCGGTCAGATAGATGAACGCGCTCTGCCACGCGATAATTATGCGGTACTGGATTCGGCCGCGCTGACCGAGGACTTTCCCGGTCTTGGACGCGCGCCAATTGATGTGATGGTGCCAGCCGGTGTCGATACCGAGGCGGTGGCAGCGTACGCGGCCCGCCTCTCACTGGTCGCAAGTATTGAAGGAGTGGATTCGCCCGTTGGCATGTTCGAGGATGGGACAAGAGTCGGCGACCCGACCGGCCGTGCCATTTGGACTTCGGACGGGTACTCGAGATTGATTGCGACATCCACCGAACGGCCCCGAAGCCCCGAAGCTGAAGTTGTCATTGCGCAGTTGCGTTCGGTCTTGGCACCTACGGCCGGGGTGTTGATCGGTGGTTTCGCTGCGCAGTACACGGACTCCCAGCAGGGCATTATTCGCGTCCTGCCGTGGGCGCTCGGCTGGGTGTTGGTCACCGTGCTGATACTGCTGTTCTTGTTCACCGGAAGCATCTTGCTGCCGATAAAGGCCTTGATTCTAAATATTTTGAGCCTGTCCGCTGCCATCGGCGTGCTGGTCTGGATCTTCCAAGAGGGGCACCTGACCTGGCTGGTCGGCGACTTCGTCAACACCGGCACGATCGATACGTCAACGGTAGTTTTGACGGCGATAGTTGCGTTCGGGCTGTCGATGGACTACGAGGTGTTCTTGCTGTCTCGGATCAAGGAGGAGTACGACCGTAGCGGCGATAACACCGCATCGGTTGCCCTGGGACTGCAGCGATCGGCTGGCATCATCACCGCTGCCGCAGTGTTATTGGCTGTCAACTTTGCGGCATTCATCCCGGCATCGGTGACAAATATCAAAATCTTGGGAGTCGGGGTGACAGTGGCGATTCTGCTCGATGCGACCATCGTGCGACTGCTACTGGTGCCGGCATTTATGCGCATTGCCGGCCGCGCCAACTGGTGGGCCGCTGCGCCACTGCGCCGCCTGCACGCGCGCCTCGGCTTAGCAGAGCACTGATCGCTAGACTCCATTTGGCGCCTGCTGGCAGATGGACTGACGGCGTGCCCACCGTGTGTTTTGGCCACGGCGAACGGAAGGGCCACCACGTGTCGGCTGAAGTAACAAACCTGGTAGTCCCGGTGCCAGCGTTCCCACCCAGGGCCAACCGCATGCATGTCTTCGATTCAGAAATGACCGAATTGATGACTGACTATGTCAAGGAACGCCTAGCCATGGCCGACACCTCGGTAGATGGCCTCGGGGATCGTCGGCAACTTGAAGGCGTCATGGCCGGCCTCATCGGCGACGGCCCCCGGCCGGCCAAGGAAGTACTCGATATCTATGTCGATCATCTTGCCGAGACCGTCTTGTCATCGGATAGTCCGCGGTTTTTCGCCTTCATTCCGGCGGCTCCCACCAAAGCGGCACTGCTCTTTGACATGGTGGTCTCCGCCGCTTCTTTACAAGGCTGCTCCTGGCTGGAGGCCGCTGGTGCTGTCATGGCCGAAAACCAGGCGCTGCGCGTCCTGGCGGATGTCGCTGGTTTGCCCGAGTCGGCTGGTGGAGTTTTCGTGTCAGGCGGCTCGGCCGGAAATCTTTCGGCGTTGGTAGTTGCTCGCGATACCGCGCGGTACCGGAGAATCGAGGCCGGCCTCCCCGAGCTGCGTATGCGGGTGCTGGTCAGTGACCAGGTGCACTCGTCGATCAAGAGTGCTCTGAATATCGTCTCGATGGATGCGCTGGTCGTGTCGACTTTGGATGGGCGGATGACCGAGGCCAATATTCGCGCAGCACTTGCGGGCAACCCAGACGTCGGCGAAGTCGTGGCCATCGTGGCAACTGCCGGTACCACCAATGCCGGAATCATTGATGATTTGGCCGGAGCTGCACAAGTCGCCAAAGAGCATGACTGGTGGTTCCATGTTGACGGTGCCTATGGTGGCGCCGGCATGTTGTCCAAGCAGTTGCGCCACCGGTATGACGGAATTGAACTTGCCGACTCAATAGTCATGGATCCGCACAAGTGGTGGTTTGCGCCATTTGACTCCGCTGCGCTGATCTACCGGCAGCCACGGCTAGCAAAGGCCGTGCACACTCAAAACGCCTCCTATCTTGACGTAATTCACGAAGATGAGGATGACTTCAACCCGAGTGACCTGGCGTACCACTTGACTCGGCGGGCTCGGGGGATGGCGCTTTGGTTCTCCCTTGCGGTTAACGGACTTGACGCGTACCGAGATGCCGTCGACTACTCGCTGGCAATGACGAAGTATGCGGTTGAGCTAATTCGCGCCTCGGAGCAACTGGAGTTACTCCGCGAGCCGGACTTATCGGTGGTCCTTTTTCGCCGATTGGGCTGGACCCACGCAGATTACGAAGCCTGGGGCCACCGGCTGCTGCGTGATCAAACCGCGTTCGTCACCCATAGTTCTTGGCGCGGCGAAACGATCGGGCGTTTGGTGTTCTTACATCCGGGTACCACCACCGCGATGGTTGACGAGGTGCTGGCGACGCTTCAGTAGGGCAGCGTCGCGGGCTTACTCGCTTAACCCGGCCTTGCGAAGGCCCCGCCAGGTCAGGGGGAGCAGGCCGGCCGCGGCGGCGATCTTGATGGCGTCACCGATCAAGAACGGGGTGGCACCCAAGGCGATGGCGGTGGCCCAGTCCGCGCCGATGGCGAACTTGAGCCAGGTGACACCTACCGCGTAGATCACCAGGTTGCCTACGACCATCAAGCCAGCAGATCGAACGGCCGTGCGAGTGGCACCGCGCTCGGCGATTCGGCCGACGACCAGGGCGGCGATAATGAAACCCACGATGTAGCCGAAACTTGGGGCGGTGAAGCCCGAAGAGCCCTGGGCAAACCACGGCACGCCGGCCATCCCGACGAGGGCGTAGACCAACATTGCTAGGGCGCCGCGCAGTGATCCCAGCGCCGCGGCCGAAAGCAGCACCGCGAAGGTCTGCAGGGTGAGCGGGACAGGGGTAAAGGGCAGCGGGATAGCGATTTGGGCGCTCAGCCCGACGAATGCGGCGGCGCCGCCAATCAGGGCGAGCTGGCGGACCCAGGTATGGGGGACGACGTCAGCTAGGACACGGGGTTGGGGGGCGGCAAGCGCCATGGTGCCTCCGAGGGTTCCAAGTTTCCGCGAGCCGTTCGCGTCACCCGAACCCTATCGGGTTACCCTTGGCTGTCAGGGGCGGCGGGGCCGGCAGCGGTGGCAGGTTGGTTTTAGGTCCTTGGGTTCGAGGCGCTGGGGAAGGCGAGCTCGAAACCAAGGAGGCAAGATGACCGTTCACGTTGAGATGGGTGGCGGCGCGGCGCACGGTGTCGTGTTCATTCACAGCTGCCCGCGGGCCGTGACCCCGCACCTGGAATGGGCACTGGCCCGGGTGTTCGGCAAACCTGTTGCCGTTGACTGGGCCGATCAGCCCATTGACCCGGGTGCGATGCGCTGTGAAATCCTCTGGGGCGGCCCGGTGGGCAGTGGCGCAAAGATCGCTAGCGCACTATTGGCTTTTCAGCAGGTGCGCCATGAGGTAACCGAGGACCCCTCACCTGGGCGTAGTGGTGAGCGATTCGCCGCCACCCCGACCCTAGGTCTGTTCCGGGCCGATATCGGCGGCAGCGGCGATGTCATGGTCTCGGAGAACCGCCTACGTAGCGCTTTGGCCCAAGCCGATGTTGCCGGGGGACTGGTCGAAGAAATAGCACGCTTAATTGGCGAGCCTTGGGATGAGGAGTTGGAGCCATTTCGGTGCGCCCACGAGGGGTCTACCGTTCGGGTCTTGCACGCGGTGGTGTGACCACCGGCAGGAACTGTCCGCCTGGTGCCATCAAAGCGGGATATTGCCGTGCAGCCCGCGCACCCCGGGGGTGTCCAGGATGATTTTCGCAACCGTCCGTCGAGTAAGGCTTGGCTCGACGACTTCATCGACCACCTTTAACTCCAATGCCTTGGCAATGCCACCGGAGATGACTTCATGCTCCGCGGCCAGTTCGAGTTCAACTTGGGCGCGAGCATCTTCGGGCACATCGGCAAGTCGGCGGCGGTGCAGTACGCGAATTGCGGCAACCGAACCCATCACCGCAACTTCGGCACTTGGCCAGGCGAACACGCGGGTGGCGCCGAGTGAGGATGAATTCATCGCAACGAAAGCACCGCCATAGGCCTTGCGGGTTACGACGGTAACCCTGGGCACCACGCACTCAGCGAATGCATGAAGCAGTTTCGCACCCCGGCGCACCACGCCTTCCCACTCCTGGCCGAGCCCGGGTAGGTAGCCGGGGACGTCTACGAGCACGATAAGTGGCACGGCGAAGGCATCGCACATGCGCACGAAACGAGCGGCTTTTTCAGCACTTGATGAATCCAGGCACCCACCAAGGCGCATCGGGTTATTCGCCACGACGCCGACGGTGCGCCCGCCGAGGCGCCCGAGGCCAACGGCAATGTTCGGGGCCCACTTGGCATGCAATTCCTCGAAGCTGCCGGCATCGACGAAGCCTTCGATAAGGGGATGGACGTCATAGGCTCGACGCGCCGACTCGGGCAAAAGCGCACCAAGGTCTACATCGTCGACGGCGTCGAGGTTGAGGGAACCCTGATGGCCAAGGAGTGCGGCCAGGGTGCGCGCGTGATCGAGGGCATCGTGTTCGCTGTCTGCGACAATGTGAACGACACCGCTTCGACGGCCATGGGGTTCGGGCCCGCCGAGGCTCTCCATGTCGACGTCCTCGCCGGTGACGGCGCGAACCACCTCAGGCCCGGTAACAAATATCCGGCCCGCGGGAGCCAGGATCACAATGTCGGTCAAGGCCGGCCCGTAGGCCGCGCCACCTGCCGCTGGGCCAAGGACCACGGAGATCTGTGGCACTTTGCCCGAGGCCCGGGTCATGGCCGCGAAAACGCGCCCCACCCCGTCAAGGCTGGCGACGCCCTCGCGCAGGCGCGCACCACCGGAGTGCCAGATGCCGATGATGGGCGCCGAGTCGGCAAATGCTCGGTCGTATGCGGTGACGATCGCGCGGCAGCCTTCGCTGCCCATCGCCCCACCCTGCACGGTTGGGTCGGTGATGAAGGCGACGACATTGGCACCATTTGCTCGCCCAACAGCTGCTAGAACCCCTCGGTCATCCTCAGGGGTGATCGTGACGAACTGGCCATCGTCAAAGAGGTTGGCCAGCCGGGCCCTGGGTGAGCGAGGGTCAAGGGCAACAGCGGCTGCGGTCACCTTAGGCGCTCCGGAAAACTAGGGCCACATCATGGCCACCGAACCCAAATGAATTATTCAACGCTGCGATATCGCCTGCGGGCAGCGGCCGCGGTGCACCGGCCACAATGTCGAGATTGATTTGCGGATCGAGATTGTGCAGATTGGCAGTCGGTGGCACCAGCCGATCTCGCAGTGCGAGCACCGTGAAGATGGATTCAACGGCCCCGGCACCACCGAGTAAATGCCCAGTCATGGATTTAGTGCCGGTGACCGCGACGTTACCGGTGTGGGAGCCAAGGGCAGCGACAATCGCGGCGCTCTCGGCGATATCGCCTTGCGGGGTTGACGTGGCATGAGCGTTAACGTGCACGATGTCACCTGTGCTCAGGCCGGCATCACTAAGCGCTCCGGCGATGGCCCGGGTGGCCCCGCGGCCCTCGGGATCTGGCTGGGCGATGTGGTGACCGTCCGAGGTGAGCCCCGACCCGCCGTAAACCCCATAGATCTTCGCCCCGCGCGCGGCGGCGAACTCGGCGGACTCAAGCACCATGATGCCCGCACCTTCACCCATGACGAAGCCGTCGCGATCAATGTCGTAGGGGCGGGAGGCGGCCGCTGGATCATCATTACGGGTCGACAGCGCCCGCATAGCGGCAAAGCCCGCCATCGTGATGGGGTGTATCACCGCTTCGGTACCGCCAGCAACCACCACATCGGCCCGGCCCTCTTGGATCATCCGGGCTGCATAGGACACGGCTTCAGCACCAGATGCGCAGGCACTGACCGGAGTATGGACACCGGCCCGGGCCCCGATTTCGAGTCCCACATGGGCCGCCGAGCCATTGGGCATGATCATCGTCACCATATGCGGGGAGATCCGTGATGCACCGCGCTCAAGCAACAAATCGTAGGAGCTGATCAGCGAGATCAGGCCACCCATACCGGTCGCCACCACCGCACCGAGGCGGTCGGGGTCGATCTCGGGGGCGCCGGCATCGGCCCAGGCCTCGCGCGCGGCGACCAACGCCGCCTGCTGCGAGCGGTCGAGCCTTCGGGCTTCATGGGGCGCTAGGCAGCTCGCGGGGTCGACGGCCATGATGCCGGCAATCTTCGAAGGCTGATCATGGGTCCAAGGTTCGTCGATGCGGGCAATGCCCGGCTCGCCCGCAAGGATTGCGCGCCAGCTGCTCGGGGCATCGCCGCCGACCGGGGTGGTCATCCCGAGCCCGGTGACGACTACTTGACGGGTCATGTCCAGCTCCTCGTTCGGTTGTCCCGTGAGCCGCGGGGCTGCATTCAGCAACCCCGCGTTATCACTACTTGGAGTTTGCGGAGATGAATGTGACGGCATCGCCAACGGTCTTGAGGTTCTTGACCTCGCTGTCAGGGATCTTCACACCCCACTTATCTTCGGCCGCGATCACAACCTCGACCATAGACAGTGAGTCGATATCAAGGTCGTCAATAAAGGACTTGTCGAGTTGGACATCAGCAACCGGGACTCCTGCTACTTCGTTAACGATGGCGGCAAGGCCCTCGAGGATCTGCTGGCTCATGTTGTTCCTTTCCTGTTGGTGGTGCCCTTGTTGTTATCCGGGTGTTAATAGCTGGGTGTAGCTAGGGGAGGATGACGACCTGCGCTGCGTAGGCTAAGCCCGCACCGAACCCGATCAGCAGTGCGGCGCCGCCGCTGTGGATCTCGCCGGCTGCGAGCATCCTATCCATCGCCAGGGGCACTGATGCAGCTGATGTGTTGCCCGTATAGGCGATGTCTCGGGCGATCGGAATGTGCGCCGGAAGCTTCAGGGATTTGGCGATGGCGTCGGTGATTCGCATGTTTGCTTGATGCGGGATAAAAGCGTCAAGATCCGCTAGCTGCACCCCGGCCGCGTCAAGCGCCCGGACCGCAACCTTTGGCATCTCGCTCACGGCCCAACGGAACACCTGTTGGCCTTGCATAAGCAAAGTTGGAAAGATCTCACCACCGTGATTGCGGTAGTCAATCAAGGACTGGGTCATGGTGATGGCGTCCTTTTGCGACCCGTCCGCGCCCCAGATCGTCGGGCCGATCGCGGGTGTGTCCGAAGGGCCAACAACAACCGCGCCGGCACCGTCAGCAAAAATAAAAGCACTGCCCCTGTCTTTATGGTCTGTCCAGTCCGAGAGTTTTTCAACCCCTATCACTATGACGTATTTTGCGGTACCACCGCAGACAAGGTCGTTCGCAATTCCGATGCCGTAGCAAAACCCTGCGCAGGCGGCAGCAATGTCCAAGGCGCCGGCATTTACCGCACCTATTCGATATGCGATCTCGGCTGCGGCTGAAGGCGTCTGGTACGGGTGGGTGACGTTGGCCGTGAGTACCATGCCGATCTGCTCAGGTGCAATTCCTGATCTTTCAAGGGCCGTCGCTGCCGCCGCGGCACCCATATCGACCACGGTTTCATCAAGTGCCGCGTATCGGCGTTCGATGATGCCGGAGCGCTCGCGGATCCACTCATCAGAGGAGTCGATATGTTCACAGATTTCAGCGTTAGTCACTACCCGTTCGGGGCGGTAACCACCGACCGACATGATCTTCGCGTACTTGGCCCCACCTGAGGCCTTGATTGCGGAGGTCATCCGGTGCCCTCCTGCGCCACCGGGTGCAAGCGCACTAGGGGTTGACCCGGTGAGACCGGGTCACCGTCATGCACCAGCCACTCGACGACAACGCCACCGTGGGGGGCAAGGACATCGGTGCTGTCACGCAAGGCATTGACTTGGCCTATTACGGCACCCGGGGCCAGTGCATCGCCTACCGGAATTTGCATTGCCTGCCGGAACGTGCCTTTGACGGGTGCGATGAGCAGGCGCCAGGTCGGCTGCGCGCTGATTGGTGAGACGAAACCGTGCTCGGCGACTAACGCCCAAGCCTGATCTAGATCATCCGGGGTCTTCAAGGCCAAGGCCTGCACACCGGGCAGAGCGCGCTTTATCAAGCCGGTCAAGGTGCCGGCCGGTGGAATCTCAATAACCGCGGTGACCCCTAAGTCACCCATTGTCTCCATGCACAGATCCCAACGCACCGGGTTGCTTACCTGCGAGACCAACCTGCGGAGCACTTCGCGACCATCATGAATCACTTGACCATCGGCATTGGACAGTAATTTCAGTCTGGGGTCGTGGGTGGAAATCGATTTCGCATAACTTCCAAGTAGCGCGACCGCCGGAGCCATATGGGCGGTGTGGAAAGCCCCGGCAACATCAAGGGGGCGAACCCGTGAACCTTCGGGAGCGGCGTCACTAAATGCCGCAAGCTGTGACATGGTGCCGGCAACGACAATCTGTCCCGAGCTGTTGATATTGGCCGGAGTAAGGCCATGCTCATTAGCTTTTGCGAGAACTTCTTCGGGGTCGCCACCAAGTACCGCGGACATCCCGGTTTCGGTAACCGCAGCCGCCGCCGCCATCGCCTTACCACGCTCGCGCACGAAAACCATGGCCTGTTCGGCGGACAACACCCCGGCGCCAACGGCAGCGGTTATCTCACCGACGGAATGCCCGGCACCGGCACCGATCTGGGTGAATCCGGTCGCCGGGTGCGGGAACAAACTGAGCAGGGTGACCAAGCCGGCGCCCACGATGAGCGGTTGGGCGATGGCGGTATCGCGGATGGTGTCGGCGTCCGAAGTAGTGCCGTGGGCGATGAGGTCAACCCCGCTGACCGCGCCGAGCCACTCCAGTCGCTCCCGGACCCCGGGTGCGTCGAGCCAAGGACTTAAGAACCCGGGGGTTTGGGCACCTTGGCCGGGGGCCACGACTACGAGCACGACCTTAGCCTTCCGTTTATGCGGTGACTTTGGCACTGTTGGTCGCGCCAATGTCTACGGCCCAATCTTGTAGCAATCCTACAAGAGTCGCCCAAGTGTCAGCCCCAGCCTAATTGTGTAGGAACCCCGGTTATCAGTGGGGCTGAAGCCGGTCAGGTCGGCAATTCGCCGAAGCCGGTACCGCACCGTATTGGAGTGAATGAACAAGGCCCGGGCGGTGGCTTCCAGTGAGGTGGTCTGCTCGAGGTAGCTACTTGCGGTGGCCAGCAGGGCCGGATCGGCCGCCAATGGGGTGTAGATCGCCCGGATCAGCTCGGCCGCGGCGGCCAGGTCACCGGCCAAGGCCCGCTCCGGTAGCAGCTCCATGGTGGCAATCGGGCGCGGGGCATCGGCCCAGCCGGGGGCCGCCCGGAGCCCAGAAAGTGCGGCCCGGGCGGCTTCGGGTACCTCGCCAAAAGTTCGCACCGGATCACTGAAGACCACCGGTCCCACCCCAAAATGTGGCGCGAGCAGCCGGGCGGCTTTGGTCGGATCCGGAAGTTGCCCGGCCACCGCCAACAAGGTGGTGCCGTGGGTGCCGGTTAGTAGGTCGATGCGGTACGACTCAGCGGCCCGGCGCAGCACTTCGAGTGAGCTTTGGGGATCAGTGTCTGGTGCTGGTCCCGCGATCACCACCATTGAGGTGTCGCCGGACCAGCCGAGTGCGGTGATGCGACCCAACACTGATTCATCTAGTTCATCGCGCAGCAAGGAGTCGATAACCAGTGCCTCGAGCCGGGCATCCCAGGCACCACGGGCCTCAGCCGCCCGCGCGTAAACCTCAGCAGCCGAAAACGCGATTTCGCGGGAGTAGCGCAAGATCGCCTCCCGAAGCGCTGGGCGATCCTCGGGGGGCACAATTTCATCGACGGCAGATTCGACCACCGCGATGGTCGTCCGCACCAGGGCGACTGTTTGCTCAAGTGAGATAACGCGGGCTAACTCGCGCGGAGCCGCGCCGAACACATTGGTGGTGAGTGCGGGTTGGCTGGTCGGGTTGTCGAGCCAGGTGATGAAGGCGGTGATCCCGGCTTGGGCAACCGAGGCAACCCAGGTGCGCTCTTGGGCACCTAAGTCTTGGTACCAGGGCAAGCCTTCTTCCATGAGCGCGGTGGCGGCCGTGGTCAGTGAACTGGTGGCCTGGGTGAGGCGCGGTGTGATATTCGATGCGGGCGACATCCGCTCCTGCCTGCGCTAACCGATGGAGATGCCGACAAGGCGGCCGACGAAGAAGGTAATAAGGGCCGCCCCCGCACCCCAGCCAAATTGTCGAAGCGCCGAGAAAACTACGCCGCGTCCGGAGAGTCGCCCTACCACGCCCCCGACCACTAACAACGAGATAACCGCCAATGCGATTGCTAGGTAAAGCGGTGTCGTTGTCGAGGCGCCAGGTGCGGTGAAGAACAGATAAGGAATTACAACCACGCAGGCGCCGACGGCAAATGCGATGAAACTCGAGAGTGCGACTTTGATCGGGGAGCCCAGTTCATTTGGATTTAGGCCAAGTTCCTCGCGAGCAAGAGTGTCGAGGGCGCGCTCGGGATTGGCCATGAGCTGTGCTGCGGTGGCAGCGGCGGTTTCCTTTGTCAGACCCTTTGCCCGGTAGATGAGTTCAAGTTCGCGCTGCTCCTCTTCGGGCTTATCTCGGAGCTCACTTGCCTCCATGGCAATCTCGCGCCGGAAGAGATCACGCTGACTGGCCACGCTGACGTATTCACCAGCGGCCATTGAGAAGGCACCGGCGATTAGGCCGGCTAGGCCGGCGAACAAAATCGTGCTGTTACTGGGAGCGGCGCCGGCGAAGCCCATGACCAGCGCGGTGTTTGAGACAAGACCGTCGCTGATGCCAAAGACCGCAGCACGGGTGGCACCGGATCGATCACCGCGATGCCAGGTTTCGGCGAAGTCGGGCATCCCGGGAGTAAATTCAGGAACCCCGGTACCGCGCATCGCGCGGAATGTCTCGGCGTGCTCGCGTTCATCAGCCGACATCGTCGCGAGGGCTTCGGGCTCATCGTCATACATGCCGGCGTCATCGCCCTCGGCTTGCTCCAGATGCGCGAGCACGCCATCGAGTCCAGCGGACCGGGCACGCTTGATCAGCCGAGCGTCGTTGGCATCCAAGGAGGTAGGGGCCGGGGGAACCTCGACCCCATACTCTTCGAGCTTGGCAATCCAATGCGCGGCGTGATCATCTTCGACGCCGGCTAATTCGATGAGCGCCTCACGGCGGTCACCGGTCACTGTTTCGGCCAAGGTGCGATACAACAGCGAGGCTCTGCGCTCAGCATCGAGATAACTTAAGAAACGCTTTGGATCGTTCGTCATCCCGAGCCTTCCGTGCTGCCCGCATCGGCCGCAGCCGGATCGTGCAGCTGGTAGCGGTCGATTGCCTCGCGGACCAGCGCCGGGTCGATCTCACCACGCTTGGCGAGCATGGCCAGTGTCTGCGTCGTGATCGACTCAGCATCAACCAGGAAATGTCGTCGTAGCGCCCCGCGGGTGTCGGACCTGCCCCAGCCATCGGTGCCAAGGGAGATGAAATCGGTGGGTACCCAGTCGCTGATTTGGTCTTGGACAGCGCGCATCCAATCGGAGACTGCCACCACTGGGCCGGGTCGCCCACTCAGGCACTTGGTTACGTACGCCTGCTGCGGCTCGCCGTCAGGTTGCAACAGGTTGTGCCTGTCGACCGCAAGGCCATCGCGCCGCAGCTCATTCCAAGAGGTAACCGACCACACATCGGCCTGCACCCCCCAATGTTCACGGAGCAACTCTTTGGCCTTTAACGCCCAGTTAACCCCAACCCCGCTGGCGAGTAGCTGCGCGTGCACACCGGCACCAGTGGCGGGGCTGACAAGATGCATGCCGCGCAAGATGCCTTCGACGTCAACTCCTTCGGGCTCAGCGGGTTGCGGATAAGGCTCGTTGTAGACGGTCAGGTAGTAGTAGATGTTCTCTGGGTCTGGACCGAACATTCGGCGTAGACCATCCTTGAAGACATGCCCAATTTCGTAACCGAAGGCCAGGTCGTAGGCAACTACTCCCGGATTGGTGCTCGCGAGTAGTAGCGAGTGCCCATCTTCATGTTGGAGGCCCTCGCCATTAAGGGTGGTGCGGCCGGCAGTTGCACCAAGGACAAAGCCCCTGGCCATTTGATCCATTGCCGCCCAAAAGGCATCACCGGTGCGTTGGAAGCCAAACATGGAATAGAAAATGTATATCGGAATCATCGGTTCATTTTGCGTTGAGTACGAGGTGCCGACGGCTGTGAATGATGCGACGGCGCCGGCCTCGCTGATCCCCTCATGCAAGATCTGCCCCGAGGTCGACTCCTTGTAGGAGAGCATCAACTCGCGGTCAACCGAAATGTACTGCTGCCCATGCGGTGAATAGATCTTGGCAGTAGCGAAGAGGGAGTCCATCCCAAAGGTGCGGGCCTCATCAGGGATGATCGGGACCAGTCGGTGTCCGATGTTCTCATCCTTCAGCAGATCTTTGACCAAACGCACGAATGCCATGGTGGTGGCGATGGCCTGCTTGCCGGAGCCGCGCTTTACGACCTCATAGGCTTCGTCGCCGGGTAGTTCAAGAACTTTGGCGACGGTGCGACGCGTTGGTATCGAACCACCGAGTTTCCGCCTGGTTTCGACCATGTACTGCATGGCTTCATCCGCGGGGCCGGGGTGGTAATAAGGCGGCAGGTACGGGTCCATCGCGCTATCGGGGATCGGGATGTGCAACCGGTCGCGAAATACGAGTAGATCCGCCAGGGTCAGTTTCTTCATCTGGTGGGTTGAGTTACGACCCTCGAAATGCGGTCCAAGGGTCCAGCCCTTGATGGTTTTGGCCAAAATAACGGTCGGCTGCCCCTTGGTCTTGGCGGCGGCCTCATAGGCCGCATACATTTTGCGGTAGTCGTGGCCGCCGCGTTGCAGGGCCCAGATCTCATCATCGGTCAACGACTCAACAAGCTTCGCGGTGCGCGGGTCGCGGCCGAAGAAATGCTCGCGGATAAATGCACCGTCCTCGGACTTATAGGTCTGGAAGTCACCATCTGGGGTGGCGTTCATCAAGTTGACGAGGGCGCCGTCGCGGTCTGCGGCGAGGAGGTCATCCCACTTTCGGCCCCAGACGACTTTGATGACGTTCCAGCCGGCGCCGAGAAAGGCGGCTTCAAGTTCGTTGATAATCTTGCCGTGACCGCGTACCGGACCATCAAGCCGCTGCAAGTTGCAGTTGACGACGAATATCAGATTGTCCAGCTTTTCGCGTGAGCCGAGCGTCAGTGAACCCATGGATTCCGGCTCG
>SYJA01000037.1 GCA_005798555.1 Actinomycetota bacterium | reverse complement strand
GCGGTGATCAGATACCGGAAACGATGAAGACCCGTAGCGGGCTTCCCAGAAGTGGCCCTTACGTTTAAGGATCCGGTTCATACACATCGCCGAATACCAATTGATCGCCTGCATGATCTTAGGTAACTCCGAGGCGACTTTCGGGGCGATCAGATAGTGAACATGATTACTCATCACGCACACCCCATACACGTCAAAGTCATACCTGGCCTTGGCCCGAAAAACCGCCCCGAGCAGCACATCACGGCACTGACTGCGATGAAGCAAAAAATCCTGATTATTACAACGCACAGTCACATGATGACAATGCTCAGCCGCCAATACCCGCACCCGCCGACCCACCACCCACCCCCAATCACTGCTAATGCCGCTCTCCTCAAGACTCCTGATTGCTAGAGACCGGTGGCGTCCTTGATTACCTTGGCGTACGCGGCTGCCCCTTTTGCCGTGAGGTGGACGCCATCAGAGACGAAGTAGTCGCGCCTACCGGTACTTGCGGCGAACCAATCGGCGATGATGGCATTTGGATAGTCGGGTACGACCCGGGCGACAACCTCGTTATTTAGGTCGCGCCAAACCCGCGGGACGTCGGCATTTACCACGACGACCCTGGAATACCCGGCGAGTTGATCGAGCATATTTCGCAACATGTTCTCGGTCAATACGCCATTGGTGCCGGGGTGGATCACGACAACCGGTGCGAGTTTCTCCGCCGCGATGAGCGCTCGGATATCGCCGATAAATGCACCGGGCATCCGCGCTACCGAGGCGTCCACGCCGATGCCAGGTATCGCTGCCTTGACCGCACTCCGGGCGCCGAGTAGCACGGAGTCACCGATAGCACTGGCTGGACCGGGATCGAGGGTGGGTGCCGGTGCTGGGGTGGGCGCGGTAGTTGGTGGTGGGGACGCAGTTGCGCTGTTGGCTGCAAGGTGGGTGTCGTCAAAGGTGACCTCGGTGGCGCCAGGCTGCCCGTCCTCGATGGCGGCCACCACATCCGGGGCGACCTTGACCTCGGCGGTTGCCAAGGCGGCGCCAAGGGCCAGCACGCCAACGCTCGACCACACGGCGACCCGTACGCCGATTCGCGTCTGACGTTGTCGGGCAGCTCCGGTGGACTCGCGCCAAGAGTGCACCCATCGATCGATTACCCCACGGCGAATAGGCAACTCAATGAACCTGAAGCTGGCCTCGGCGATCGCAAATGTCAATGCCAACCTCAGGGCCAGCAGGGCGGGACCATCGAGCGCGACATCTAGCATGGGTCGGGTGACCAGGAAAATCGGCCAATGCCAAAGATAAAGACCGTATGAGCGCTGACCGATATAGCGCCACGGCTGTGAGCCGAGCCAACGGCCGAGCGGCAATCCCGGATGGGTTGAACTGGCAATGAGAACCGCCGTGACAAGGGCAATTGCTAGGAAACCGCCACGGTAGAGCCAGGGGCTGAACTCGCCGGCATCGACAAACACCCAGATGATGGCCGCGAAGGTCAGGACACCAATCGTCGTGCCGAGGATTTTAGTGCTGTTCGGAATGGCTCCGGTCAATCGCGCGGGGCGCCAGAAGGTGGCTAACAGCGCTCCGACAAGTAGTCCTGAGATATGTGAATCGGTGCCGAAGTAGGCGCGGCTGGGATCCGCGACATCGGGGTAACCATTCGCGATCGTGAGGTAGAGCATCCACGCGGTTGACAGCAGCGCAACGATTGCGGCGAGAAGGGCTACCCCGCGGCGGCCGAACTTTCGTACGCAAAGGTAGGCGATTGCCGGCCAGATCAAATAGAACTGCTCTTCGACTGAAAGTGACCACAGGTGCTTTAGTAATGGGGGTCGGCCGGTGAACGCAAAGTAGGACTGGTCAGCGAAGATGTACCACCAGTTGTTTACGTAGAAGATTGAGGCAAGTGCATCACTGGCGAATTGGTGCGCCGCATCGCGGTAGAAGATGGCCGTGGCTATGCCGACGACGAGCAACATCAGCACCAATGCTGGCAGGAGGCGCCGAGCACGTCCTAGATAGAACTGTTTGAAGTCAATGCGCCCGCACTTGCTGAACTCCTCTAAGATGATTGAGGTGATGAGGAATCCGCTGAGGACGAAGAAGACGTCAACACCGAGAAATCCACCCCGGACCCCGCCGACATCACCGTGATAAAGAAGCACACCGATTACGGCGAGTGCGCGGATACCGTCAAGTCCAGGTAGATAGCCCATCGGTGAGCTGGGTCGGCCCACCTGCCAAGGTAAGGCAGGAGTCAAGGTGGTGCTCATTTGCTGATGTTAAGCGCTATTCAGCTGGAATCACGAAAGCGATTGATCTTGGCCAGGTGCTTCGCGCGCAGTTCGTGATCACGCACCCCCATGCCTTCCTGCGGAGCGAGGCACAGAATTCCGACCTTGCCCTGATGCAGGTTGTGATGGACTTCGTAGGCTGCCGATCCGGCAGCTTCGAGGCTGAATGTCTTCGAAAGTGTGGGGTGGATCATCCCGCGGGCGAGCAACCGATTTGCCTCGTAGGCCTCACGGTAATTGGCGAAGTGGCTACCGATAATTCGCTTGAGGTTCATCCACAGGTACCGGTTGTCGTATTCGTGCAGATACCCTGAGGTCGAAGCACAGGTAACGATGGTGCCGCCTTTGCGAGCCACGTAGACACTGGCGCCGAAGGTTTCACGGCCGGGATGCTCAAAGACGATATCGACATCATCGCCACCGGTTAGCTCACGAATCCTCTTGCCGAGCCGCTGCCACTCCTTTGGGTCCTGAGTGGTTTCGTCCTTCCAGAATCGATAGCCCTCGGCCGAGCGATCGATTATCAATTCCGCACCTAGGTCGCGGCAGATTTGAGCCTTCTGCGGGCTGGAAACCACGCAAACCGGGGTCGCCCCGCCGTTGAGTGCGTATTGCGTGGCGTATGAGCCAAGGCCACCGGAGGCACCCCAGATGAGAACCACATCGCCCTGCTTCATCCCGGCGCCGTTGCGGGAGACAAGTTGCCGGTACGCGGTGGAGTTAACGAGGCCAGGGGCGGCGGCTTCCTCCCAGGTCAGGTGCGCGGGTTTTGGCAGCAATTGATTCGATTTGACGATAGCCAGTTCGGCCAGGCCGCCAAAGTTTGTCTCAAAGCCCCAGATGCGCTGCTCGGGGTCCAGCATGGTGTCGTTATGACCAAGAGGTGATTCCAGCTCGACACTTAGGCAGTGGGCGACGACCTCGTCACCCGCTTTCCAAAGGTGCACTCCGGGCCCGGTGCGGAGCACCACGCCGGCCGCGTCAGAGCCGATGATGTGATAAGGCAGGTCATGGCGCTTCGCTGATGGATTCAACTTTCCGTACCGCTCGAGGAAGCCAAATGTTGAGACCGGTTCAAAAATCGAAGTCCAGACCGTGTTGTAGTTGATACTGGACGCCATCACGGCTATGAGCGCCTCACCGGGTGCCAGCTCAGGCACGGGTACGTCATCTAGATGAAGGGACAGGCGCGGATCTTTGTCGCGGGAGGCCAGGTCCTCGAACATGTTTGCCTCGTCCTTGTGCACGGTGATGGCCCGATAAGAATCCGGCACCGGCAGTGCCGCGAAGTCCGCACTGGGTGCGTCGGCTGCCATGGCATCAATGAGGGATTGCATCGAGAAAGGATGTCAGAGGTCCCTTCCGGGCGCCTCACCAGCCCACTATTAGCAACCTATTGGGGGTCAAGGGCCTGGCTGTCGGCCAACTAGGTGTTTGCGTTGGCGGGTTGCACGAGCTCGATCAGGACCCCACCGCAGTCTTTTGGGTGGACGAAGTTCACGAGGGAGCCCGCGGTGCCTATTTTGGGGTCGTCATAGAGCACCCGCACCCCGCGTTCGCGCAAGGTGGCAGCGACGGCCCGCACATCGATCACCCGATAAGCGACCTGCTGGATACCAGGTCCGGACCGGTCGATGAATTTGGCAATGGTTGATTCGGGGGTCAGCGGTGCGAGTAATTGGATGCAGCTATCGCCGACACCAAGCATTGCCTCGCGGACCCCTTGGGCTTCATTGGTCTCCTCGTGCACGACCTTGAGGCCAAAAACCCGGCCATAGAACTCCTTCGCCACCTCAAGATCTGGCACCGCGAAGCCGACATGATCCACTTCGGCTAGTAGCGGGTCACCCGCACCAAGTGGGGCTGGATTACTTGGATCGGCTGGATTCGTAGAATGTGGCGTCATGGCCCTATGGTCGCATTCCCGAGGTTAAACCGCTTACCCGGATGAGTTTGAGGAGCCCGCATGTCGTTCGACAATGGTTCAGTGATGGTGGCCGGGGCCCGCACACCTATTGGGCGCCTGCTGGGGTCCTTGAAGTCATTCAGCAGCACCGATCTAGGCGGCCTCGCAATCAAGGGCGCCCTGGAGCGGGCTGGCGTAGCCCCAGCGCAGGTCGACTACGTGATCATGGGGCAGGTGCTGCAAGCCGGTGCGGGCCAGATGCCGGCGCGGCAGGCGGCGGTCAAGGGCGGTATCAGCATGGACGTGCCATCGTTGCTCATCAACAAGGTCTGCCTCTCGGGCATTGACGCCATTGCCCTTGCCGACCAGTTGATCCGGGCCGGTGAGTTTGACTGCATCGTGGCCGGTGGCATGGAGTCAATGACCAACGCACCCCACCTGCTGCTTGGGTCGCGTGAGGGCACCAAGTACGGCGATTGGACCATGGTCGATTCGATGGCCTACGACGCACTGACCTGCGCATTTGATGAGTGTGGAATGGGCGAGAGCACTGAGAAGCACAATGCCCGCTATGACCTAACCCGCGAGGAGCAAGACGCTTTCTCGGCCCGCTCACATCAGCGGGCGGCGGCGGGCCAGCAAAGCGGGGTGTTCGATAACGAAATCACCCCGGTGCACATCAAGCAGCGCAAGGGCGACCCGGTAATTTTCGCTTCCGATGAAGGGGTGCGCGCCGACACGACGGCCGAGTCGTTGGCTGCGCTGCGTCCGGCATTCACCAAGGACGGCACTATCACCGCCGGCAGTGCATCGCAGATCTCCGACGGCGCCTGCGCGGTTGTCGTCATGAGCAAGAGGAAAGCCAATGAGCTCGGTCTAACCTGGCTCGCCGAGATCGGCAGCCACGGGGTGGTGGCTGGCCCGGATGCCTCACTGCAGGAGCAGCCGGCCAACGCCATCGTCAAGGCCTGTCAGCGTGAGGGCATCGCGGTCAGCGATCTAGATCTGCTCGAAATCAATGAGGCGTTTGCGGCAGTCGGGGTGGTGTCGAGTAAGGCACTAGGAGTTGCAGCCGACAAGGTCAACGTCAATGGTGGTGCGATTGCGGTAGGACACCCGGTCGGGATGTCCGGTGCCCGAATTGTCTTGCACCTGGCGCTGGAACTTCAGCGACGCGGTGGTGGCACCGGTGCGGCGGCGCTCTGCGGCGGTGGCGGCCAAGGTGATGCGCTGCTGCTGCGCGTGCCTAAAGCCTGATTGAGGAAGTTGCGAGATGATCAGCGGGTGAGTGTCCTTGATCTGATCGTCGGCGCACGGGCCGGGCAGCAGCGCGATATAGCCCGGTTGATCTCGCGGATTGAAGACGGCGCAACCGATGCCCGCGAGGCGATGGCCGCTCTTTCGGGGTTTACCGGGCGTGCTCACGTCATTGGTGTCACGGGGGCACCCGGGGTTGGTAAGTCCACTACTACGTCGGCTCTTGTAACGGCATTGCGGGCACGCGGTAATCGAGTAGCCGTGCTAGCGGTGGATCCATCATCACCATTTTCTGGAGGCGCCTTATTGGGGGATCGGATCCGGATGCAGCAGCATGCGACCGATGACGGTGTTTTTATCAGATCCATGGCATCGCGTGGGCATCTCGGTGGGCTGGCCGCGACTACCCCGCAAGTAATCCGGGTACTTGATGCGGCAGAATTTGATGCGGTAATAATCGAGACTGTGGGCGTTGGTCAATCCGAAGTTGAAATCGCCGCCACCGCCGATACGTCCATCGTGCTTATTGCTCCGGGCATGGGCGACAGCATTCAAGCCGCAAAAGCCGGAATTCTGGAAATCGGCGACATCTTCGTTGTCAATAAGGCCGATCGCGATGGGGCCGACACCACGGTCCGCGAGCTCCGCCACATGATCGCACTAGGGCAACATGATGGCTGGGCGCCGCCGGTGTTGAAAACAGTTGCATCATCCGGTACCGGAATCCAAGAGGTAATCGCGGCGATAGATGAGCATCGGCAATGGCTAATTGGTAGCGGGCAGGATCGCAGGCGAAGGCTTCGTCGAATTCGCGACGAAATCTGCGCATTAGTTATTGGTGAGACCCGTGCGAGACTCTCGGTGCGTGATGCTGAACTTGATGCACTTAGTTCTGCCGTGCTTGACGGGTCGATGGACGCCTATCAAGCGGCTGAGCAACTTAGTTAGTTCTACGTTGCCAAGCGCCAGGCTCAGCCAAAAGTCCGGTCACTTCGGCTGGCAGTTTGTTGGCGGCAACGTCGGCCAACGTGATGCTCTCCAAGATATGACGCATTGAGGCCCGCACGGCAATCCAGACCTCATGCAGGTGCTCGGCAGCGCCTTCATAAGAGACATCCTCCGGGCGTTGTCCGCGGACGGCGGCTAGAGGTCCGTCAAGCGCACGCACCACATCAGCGATGGTAACCTCGGTGGGATCGCGATCGAGACGATACCCACCGTCGGCTCCGCGCTGGCTGGCGACAATTGCAGATTGTCGTAACTGCCGCAAGATGCTCTCAAGGAATTTCACCGGGATCCCCTGCGCGACGGCGATATTTTCACCCTTGACCAATCGGGTCGGCTCTTCGGCATAGGCCGCGGCGAGTACCAACAGGGCGCGCATCCCATAGTCGGCCTTGGCTGAAATATGCATCCGCTAAGTGTCCTCGCCGGGTATTGGATTGAGTGGGGGGGGGGCCATGGTAGAAGATAGGAGCGTGACATCAACTCCATTTTCCGGGCGCGGGGCGATTGACCTCGGGGCATTTGCTACCGCGCGGCAAAATCAGCAAAAGGCAGCAGCCGCGGTCGCGGGGGCCCCGGCCGGGGTGGTGATCAACGTCACCGAAGCGACCTTTCAATCCGAGGTCATTGACCGATCATTGACGGTGCCCGTGGTACTTGACCTCTGGGCGCAGTGGTGTGAGCCCTGCAAACAGCTGTCTCCGGTCTTGGAGAAACTGGCGGCCGAATATGCCGGTCGGTGGATACTTGCAAAAGTTGACGTGGATGCTGAGAAGCGCATTGGCGCGGCTTTCCAGGTGCAATCGATCCCGGCTGTTTTTGCGGTTATCAAGGGACAGCCGGTGCCCCTATTTCAAGGTGCCTACCCCGAACCCCAGATTCGGCAGATTCTTGAGGAGTTGTTGAAAGTCGCTGCCGAGCAAGGGGTCACCGGAAGCCTTACCGACGAAGGGCAGCAGCCGGGGGAGTTGATGCCAGACACCGGGCTGCCACCGGAGCCGGAAACCGATCCTCGTTTCGACGCAGCATTTGATGCGATAGAAGCTGGCAACTGGGATGCGGCTGAAGCGGCTTACCGGTTGATCCTCGAGGCCAACGCGGCTGACCGGGATGCGCAGGCCGGGTTAGCCACGGTTGGTCTTTATCGGCGCACAGCAGGTGAAGACGAGGGGGCGTTGCGGGCCATTGCCGAGCAGGTCGATGCCGCAGGTGATGTGCGAGTGCAATGCGCAACCGCGGACTTTGATGCGTTGGCCGGGCGCTGGTCGCTCGCCTTCGATCGGCTCATCGCCTGTGTGCGAGTGACGGCAGGCCCGGATCGGGAGTTGGTGCGCGCGCGGTTGCTTGAGTTGTTCATCCTTGCGGGCGAGGACCCTGCGGTCCTTGGCGCGCGTACGGCATTGGCGAACGCCCTGTTCTAACCCCAGCCAACGGGATTTAGGTGGGGTTAGGGGCTCGGGTCGAAGCACAGGTAGATAGCCGCCAGCGGCGGGAGTACCACCCGGGCCGATGCCGGTCGGCCCTGCCAAGGCACCAAGTTTGCGGTTACCCCACCTAGATTGCCGACCCCGCTGCCACCATAAACATCGGCATCGGTATTGAGCACCTCGGTCCACCTGCCCGGTAGTGGCAGACCAATGCGATAGCCCTCGTGCGGCGTGGGGGAGAAGTTAACGGCGCAGGCGAGGGCGCGGCCGGCGTTATCCCAGCGCAACCAGGTGAAAATATTGCCGCGAGCATCGTTTGCATCAATCCACTCGAATCCATCGGGGTCGTCATCGCGTTGCCAAAGCGCTGGAGTTGCCCGATAGACGGAATTGAGATCGGAGACCGTGCGCAAGATGCCGGCATGCTCGGCGAATTGAAGTACCGACCAATCCAGGCTGCGTTGGCTGGCCCATTCACCAGATTGGGCAAACTCCGAACCCATGAAGAGCAGTTTCTTGCCTGGGTGCGCCCACATGAAGGCCAAGAAGGCCCGCAGATTGGCAAGTTGTTGCCAACGGTCACCGGGCATCCGGCCAACGAGGGAGCCCTTGCCGTGAACAACTTCATCATGGGAGACAGGCAGC
This sequence comes from Actinomycetota bacterium, assembly GCA_005798555.1. Lineage (GTDB taxonomy): Bacteria > Actinomycetota > Actinomycetes > S36-B12 > S36-B12. The sequence continues at coordinate 593 of SYJA01000037.1, read as the reverse complement.
ACAAAATGCTCGCTATAGGCATACACCATCGGGAACGTCATTTCATCATGGTGGTACTGGCGGTGAATCGGTTCGTGCTTGATGTAGTCCAATGAGTCGTGCATCCAGCCCATGTTCCATTTGAGCCCAAAGCCCAACCCGCCTGCGTCAGTGGGTTTGGTGACCCCTGGCCAAGCGGTGGATTCCTCGGCGATCATCACCACGCCGGGGACCCGCTTGTAGACGGTTGCATTTACCTCTTGCAGCAGGGCAACGGCCTCGAGATTCTCCCGCCCACCGTATTGATTCGGGTCCCACTCACCGGGCCGCCGAGAATAATCGAGGTAGAGCATGGAAGCGACGGCATCAACCCGCAACCCGTCAACGTGAAACTCCTCCAGCCAGTAGAGCGCATTGGCAACCAGGAAGTTGCGGACTTCGGGGCGGCCGTAATCAAAGACGTACGTACCCCAATCGGGATGCTCACCACGGCGTGGGTCGCGGTGTTCAAAAAGGGCCGTGCCATCAAAACGGGCGAGCGCCCACTCGTCCTTGGGGAAGTGCGCCGGTACCCAGTCAACCAATACCCCGATCCCGGCCTGGTGCAGCCGGTC
>SYJA01000036.1 GCA_005798555.1 Actinomycetota bacterium | reverse complement strand
TGCATGTCGGTGACTTCCTCCGGGCGCTCGTCCACCAGGACGACCATCAGGTGGACTTCCGGATTATTGGCGGTTATCGCATTTGCAATGGCCTGCAGCACCATCGTCTTGCCCGCTTTTGGCGGTGAGACGATCAAGCCGCGCTGCCCTTTGCCAATTGGTGACACCAGGTCAATCACCCGCGTCGTCAAATTACTTGGATTATTTTCAAGACGCAGACGATCTTGTGGGTAGAGGGGTGTCAACTTCGAGAACTCCGGGCGATTGCGCGCGGCTTCAAGATCGCCACCATTGACAGTCTCAATGCGAACAAGTGGATTGAATTTCTCCCGGCGTTCGCCATCTGGTGGCTGCCTTACCAATCCGGTAATCGCATCACCCTTGCGCAGGCCATGCTTGCGCACGAGAGACAACGAGACATAGACGTCATTTGGCCCTGGCATATAGCCACTGGTGCGCACGAATGCGTAGTTATCCATGACATCGAGAATGCCGGCGACCGGGGTCAAGATGTCATCGGGTGAAATCTCGAGCTCGGCCTCGTTGAATCCACCCTCACGGCGGGGCCCACGATCACGGGATCGCTCCCGGCCACGGCGGCGGCTGCCGTCATTGCCGCCACGATTGTCGCGATCACCGCTATTTCGGTTGTCACCGCTTCGATGATCGCGATTATTGTTGAAGCCCCGACTATCGCGATTATTGTTGAAGCCCCGATTATTGCGGTCACCGCTATTTCGATTTTCGCGGTTATCGCGGCTCTCGGTGCGCGCAGCAGCGTCGTCGGTTGCCGGCGCCATTGGCGCCGCTGGCTGATCCGGTGACTTCACCGGCTCCGCTCCTTGACGGGTGCCTCCTGTTTCTGTGACAGGGGTGCGTGCGGCACGAGCGCCGCCGCTTGAGCGCTCTGCGCTCTTATGTTTTTCACTAATTGCCGCAACTAAATCACCCTTGCGCATCGCGCCCGAGCCGGTGATGCCTAATTTGGCTGCCACCTGCTTCAGTTCGGGGAGCAGCATTTTTGATAGGTCACTGCCGCTGCCATTGGCTGATTTTACGGCGGACGTTGTTTCGGTCACACATTTCCTTTATTCGTTGGGAACTCCGACAAGGTTCACCAGTGACTGTCCGAGGAACCATCGGCGTTAAATACCCGAAAAGGGCTTCGAAAATGTCACTATTAAATGTCACTTGTTAGTACTTGGAGAAGTACGGCAACTTTGCTTAAGCTTGGCCGTCGCCATCGGAACTAGCTGACCTTAACACACCCCCCGATAAACCATGCAATCTGGGGTCAGAACCCAATTGGCACGGTGCGGACCCCGTGCCCAGCCATCGCGACCGGCAGAACCTGCCAGTTGGCCCCCGCCTGCTCCGCCACCAGCCCCATGTTTTGTGCAGACGCCAGCGCCAGCACACTGGGGCCGGCGCCGGAGATAACCGCCGGCACACCTTTGGCCCTTAGCCCTTCGACTAGCTCCAATGATGGCCCGTACATCGGGCGGCGCCGAGTCTGGTGGAGTCGGTCGCCCGTGGCCTCCATCAAGTGACAAGGATCAGCAGTTAGCGCATGTAGCAGCAATGCGGATCTCGCGACATTGAATATCGCATCATCGAAAGCAACGTCAAGCGGCAATGCCGATCTTGCATCTGCGGTCGGCAGGCCCGACTCTGGCACCGCAACCACGGGGCGAATATCTGAATGTAGGTTCAGGCGAATGTGACCGGCCATACCTGCCTCATCGGTCCAGGCGAATGTCAGGCCGCCGTATAGAGCTGCGGAAATGTTATCCGGATGCGACTCCATTGACTTTGCAATCTGCAGCAGCATCGAGTCAGGCAACAAGTTTTCGCCCTCTACCACCAACGCTCGCGCTAGGGCCAGCCCACCAACGATCGCCGCGGCTGATGACCCCAACCCGCAGCCATGAGGGATCGAGTTATTGCACCTAAGAATGAATCCCCTCGGCTGCGCGCCCATAGCCGCAAACCCAATTGCCATCGCACGCGCGACCAGGTTCGAGCCATCAAGTGGCACACTGTCGGCCCCGGTGCCTGCAACTTCGATCAACACACCGTCATCATCAGTGAGCATGGCCACTAGATCATCGACGATGTCGAGCGCTAGTCCTGCAGAGTCAAATGCCGGGCCAAGATTCGCACTCGACGCCGGTACCTGAATGCGGACCGGATCCCGGCGCAGTAACGCCGCCATCACGAATCCAAGCCCAAGGCCCGCGCCGCGGCCTTGACATCTACCGGCACCACTAGGGGATCTTTCGCGTCAACAAGTGCCCAGTGCGGGTCTTTGAGCCCGTTCCCGGTCAACGTACAAACCACGGTCTGGCCCGCATCCAGTTGGCCCAATGCGTGCAGTTTAAGCAGCCCAGCCACGCTCGCCGCACTTGCTGGCTCGCAGAACAAGCCTTCACGACTGGCCACGAGGTGATAGGCCGACAAGATTTCATCATCGGTCACTAGGTCGACCAAGCCGGCGGAATCATCTCGAGCTGCAATAGCTTGATCCCAAGACGCTGGGTTACCGATGCGAATCGCCGTCGCAATTGTCTCTGGGTTCGCCACCGGAGCACCAAGAACTAATGGCGCCGCACCAGCAGCCTGGAAACCCCACATGCGCGGGCGCGATGACATCTGGCCATCGAGGTGATACTCGCAGTAGCCACGCCAATAGGCGGTGATGTTGCCGGCATTGCCAACGGGCAGGCAATGGACATCAGGAGCAAATCCCAACATGTCGACAATCTCAAATGCCGCGGTTTTTTGCCCTTCGATCCGTGCCGGGTTCACGCTGTTAACAAGTTCGACCGGATAGTTGTCAGCTAAGTCCCGCGCGATGGTCAGGCAATCATCGAAATTACCATCAACCTGCAGCAGGGTGGCACCGTGCACGAGGGCCTGGGCGAGTTTTCCCATTGCTATTTTGCCCTGCGGGACCAAGACCGCACAGACCATCCCAGCCTTGACCGCGTAGGCGGCGGCACTAGCCGAGGTGTTACCGGTTGATGCGCAGATCACCGCACGCGCTCCCGCCTCTGCCGCTTTTGAGATCGCCATCGTCATGCCGCGGTCCTTAAAGGAGCCGGTTGGGTTAGCGCCGTCGTACTTGAGCCATACCGAACAGCCCGTCAGCTCACTTAAGTTGCAGGCGTAAACAAGCGGGGTCCCGCCCTCCCCCAAGGTGACCACCGGGGTTGCTTCGCTAACCGGCAACCGATCGCGATATTCCTCGATTAGGCCGCGCCACTGGTGCACCATGATCAGGCTCCGGCCTCACCCTCGACGCGCATTACCCCGACCACGCGCTTGACGGTGTCCAGCTCACGGAGCTGATCCACCGTCGCCCGCAACGAGGCATCACTTGCCAGATGGGTTCGCAATAGCAAACCGGCTTCATCACCGTGGCCATCTTGTCGGACAACTTGAATGCTCACGCCATTGTCGGAGAAGGCCCCGGCGATGGTCGCCAATACTCCCGGACGATCGGTGACGTCAAGATTAACGTAGTAGCGAGTCATAGCCTCACCTATTGGCAGGACCGTGAGGTTCGAGTAGGTGCTCTGCCCCGGGCCACGGCCGCCAGTAACGCGGTTGCGTGCCGCAGAAATAACGTCGCCGAGTACCGCACTCGCCGTCGGCGCTCCCCCAGCGCCCCTGCCATAAAACATCATCTGCCCAGCTGACCGCGCCTCGATGAACACCGCATTGAAGGCACCACGAACACTCGCCAACGGGTGATCCCGCGGCACCATCGACGGGTGCACCCGCACAATCACGCCCTCGTTATCGCCTTTAATCTCGGCAACGGCGAGCAACTTGATCACAAAACCCATCTGCTGCGCTGCCCTGGTGTCAGCGGCGGTGACTTTAGATATCCCCTCGCAATAAACATCGTCAATGGTCACCTTGGTGTGAAATGCCAGCTCGGCAAGGATTGCTGCTTTTGCGGCGGCATCATGCCCGTCGATATCCAATGACGGATCTGCTTCGAGGTAACCCAAAGCCTCAGCCTCGGCGAATGCATCGTCGTAGTCCGCGCCTTCTTCATCCATCTTGCTCAGCATGTAGTTGGTGGTGCCGTTGACGATCCCCATCACTTTGATGACTTGGTCGCCGGCCAGAGACTCCCGCAGCGGGCGTAGCAACGGGATTGCGCCCGCAACCGAGGCTTCGAAGTAAAGATCGACGCCGTGCTTGGCGGCAGCCGCATGCAATGAAGCGCCATCGGCCGCCAGCAACGCCTTGTTTGCGGTCACGACACTTGACCCGGCGGCCATCGCTGCCAAGATCAGCGATCGGGCTGGCTCGATGCCGCCCATGACTTCGACGATGATGTCGACGCCGCTGGTCGCCACCGCCATCGCATCGTCGGTGATCAGACCGGCTGGCACCCCCGGGCGGGGCTTCGTGGTGTCCTGGACCGCAATCGCCGTTAGGTGGATCGGTGCGCCCACCCGCTGCTCGAAGTCAGCGGCACTGTCGTCGATAAGGCGGGCCACCTGGGCACCAACAGTGCCACCCCCCAGTAGTGCAACGGTCAAAAGTCCAGTCATGTGCAAAGCCTCTCAGGTCCACCCACGGTGTCCCCCATCTGGGCTGCAACGGCGCGTCTGCGCGCACCTATTCGTCAGACCGCCCAGCCTCCAAGCGCATGCCCATTCACGACCTAGGCGGAAGGAACCCCATGACCACCACCCTCACCCGAAAACTACTGGCAGAGTTCATCGGCACCTTCATACTGGTCTTTCTTGCCGTCGGTGCAGCTGTGTTCGGAATCGCAGCCAAAGTTGGGGTGGACGGCGGTGGACCGGGCAATGGCGTGGTCGGCGTTGCCTTGGCATTCGGCCTGGTACTGCTTGATGTCGCCTACGCTTTTGGCCCGATCTCCGGCGCGCATGTAAACCCCGCGGTGACCTTGGGCATGGCACTGAGCAGGGAGAATGACAGGCAAGGATGCGGTCGCCTACTGGATAGCCCAATTCCTCGGGGCCATTTTGGCTGGCGCGGTGCTCAAACTTTTCGTATCCGCATTCGGGGTCACCGATTACACCGGTGGCCTAGGCACCAATTCGTACGACAACGGAAATATCAACATGGCCGGTGCCTTCCTGCTCGAAGTACTGCTAACCGGCGCCTTTGTGCTGGTGATCTTGCTGGTTACCGAGCGGGTCGCGGCACCTGGCTTCGCCGGTATCGCGATCGGACTCACCCTCACCCTCGTGCGCTTGGTCGGGATCCCACTTGACGGCACCTCGGTGAACCCGGCCCGTTCATTCGGCCCCGCCCTTTTCGCCGGCGGGCAGGCTCTGAGCCAGGTCTGGCTGTTCCTCCTAGCACCTCTAGTCGGCTCGGTCATCGCCGTCGTCATCTGGATGAGCACCCGCACGACCGCGCAGCTGCCAGAGGAATTAGTGGCCGGCTCAGAACGCGAGTAAGTCAGGCCCCCGGGTCCAAAGCCAGTAGATCCTCGGTGGTTTCGCGACGCAGGACCACCGCGGTATTCCCGGCATGCGCCGCGATAACCGCCGGCCTCGGCAGGTAGTTGTAGTTCGAAGACATCGAACGGCAGTAAGCACCTGTGGCAGCGACCGCCAGTAGATCACCGGGCACCACATCAGCCGGTAACCAAGTATCGCGCACCACGATGTCACCTGATTCGCAGTGCTTTCCCACTACCCGGGACAACATTGGTTCGCCCGCTGACAGCCGTGATGCCAGCACCACCGAGTACTGGGCGCCATAAAGGGCCGTGCGGATGTTGTCGCTCATGCCGCCATCAACTGAGATGTAGGTGCGCACAATTCCGTCATCAAGTTCAATCGGCTTGACGGTGCCTACCTCGTAAATGGTCACCCCGGCGGGGCCGATGATCGCGCGACCTGGCTCAAATGCCAACTCGGGCGTTTCGATACCGGCTTGGTCACATTCGGCCCTTACGACACTGCAGATTTGCCGAGCCATCTCCGCAACATCGAGCGGGTCATCCCCATCGACATAGGCGATGCCCATGCCACCACCAAGGTTCAGCTCCCGGACGATTACCCCTTGCTCATCACGTAGTGATCTTGTGAATGCCGCAACTCGTGCAGCAGCCTCGTTGAAGCCAGCCGCATCGAATATCTGCGACCCAAGATGGGAGTGCAGCCCGGCGAATGCCAGTGCCGGCAGTTTCGCGATCCGTCGAACGGCCTCCGCGGCATCGCCCGAAGCAACCGACAGCCCAAATTTCTGATCCTCATGTGCGGTCGCGATGAACTCATGGGTATGGGCTTCGACACCGACGGTCACTCGGACCAAGACCTGCTGCACGATGCCAAGGCGACCCGCAGCATCGGCAAGGCGAACGATCTCGTCAAAGGAGTCAACAACAATGCGCCCAACCCCGGCGGTCAGAGCCAACTCGATTTCGGCCATCGACTTGTTATTGCCGTGCATCAAAATCTGGTCCCCCGGCACGCCGGCCCGCAGCACCACCTCGAGTTCACCACCAGAAGCCACATCGATACCGAGTCCGGCTTCAGTCACCCACTTGGCAACCGCGGTGGCCAAGAATGCCTTCGCCGCGTAGTAGACCGTGGCGGCGCCAGCACTTTCATAAGCATCTCGAAATCCCCGGGCCCGTGATCGCGCATCGGCTTCATCCAGCACGTAGATGGGCGACTGATACCGCGCCACCAGATCTCGGCAATCCACCCCGCCAATCTCCAAGGCCCCTGCTGAGTTACGCATAGCCGATCCCGGCCAGATGGCTTGATCCAAGGTGCCCGCGGGATTCTCTCTTTGCACAGGTGCAGGGTATTGGACGCCGGTCACATGCGATCAGGTGCGCTGACACCGAGCAACTGCAGGCCATTGAAAATCGTTTGACGGGTGGCGGCGCACAGCCACAACCGGGCCACGTGCTCCGGGGCTAAATCCTCGTCACCGCGCGGCAGGACCCGGCAGCTGTCGTAGAACCGGTGGTAGACGGCGGCCAACTCCTCCAGATATCTGGCTACCCGATGGGGTTCACGCAGTTCGGCGGCCCCAGCCACCACCCGCGGGAACTCCGCTAACGCGCCAAGGAGTTCATTTTCCCGCGCGTGCGAGAGCAGGGCAGCGTCAAATCCCAGATTCCGCCAATCGATACCCAAATCCTTTGCATTTCTCAATACCGAGGCGATGCGGGCGTGCGCGTACTGTACGTAGAACACCGGATTGTCATTGGTGCGAAGCGTGATGATCTCAAGATCAAGGGTCAGCGGGGAGTCGACTGGGTACCGAATTAGTGAGTAGCGCGCCGCATCGACTCCTACTTCGTCTACAAGTTCGTCAAGGGTGACGATATTCCCGGCCCGCTTGGAGAGCTTTACCTCTTCACCCCCGCGGGTGATTTTCACCAACTGACCAATCAGTACTTCAACTTGGTCTAGTTCATCACCGTTACAAGCGGCAACCGCGCGGAGCCTGTTCACATAGCCATGGTGATCGGCGCCGAGCAGGTAAATACACAGGTCAAAATCGCGCTCACGCTTGTTGACGTAGTAGGCGGTGTCAGAAGCAAAGTAGGTGTATTCACCATCCGCCTTGACTAAGACTCGATCCTTGTCGTCGCCGAAATCGGTAGTACGTAACCAGATTGCGCCGTCAAGTTCATAGACATGGCCTTTTTCGCGCAAGTGCTCCAAGGCGTGCTCGACCCCGTTGGACTCGTGCAGGGCCCGCTCCGATGCCCAATAATCGAAATTGGTGCGGAACTGCTCCAGCACTTGCTGCTGTTGCTTTAGTTGAAGTGCGTATGCCGCTTCCCGAAATGCGGTGAACTGCTCCGGGATCGGGAGCTCCTTGATCCTGGGGCGTGCGATCAGGATTGCGGCAGCAAGGTCATGGATGTAGGAGCCCTGATACCCATCCTCGGGGGTCTTCTCGCCATGTGCCGCCGCCATGACCGATGCGCCGAACTTATCCATCTGCACGCCACGGTCATTGATGTAGAACTCGGTCGAAACCTGCGCTCCGGCCGCGGCAAGCACCCGGGCGATGGCATCGCCAACCGCAGCCCATCTGGTGTGCCCGAGGTGCAGTGGGCCGGTTGGGTTCGCCGAGATGAACTCAACGTTGATGCGCCGGCCGGCCAGGGCCGAACCGGTGCCAAACGCCGAGCCCGCCTCGACGATATTTTGGGCGGTTTGCCCCAGGGTGGCACTGTCAAGGCGGATATTGATGAAGCCCGGACCGGCAATTTCGGCGGCTCCGACCCCTGGGATTTGGGCGATTTTGGGGGCCAGCGACGCCGCGATCACCACCGGCGCCAGGCGGGCCGGCTTCGCCAGCATCAAGGCAATATTTGTCGCGTAATCCCCGTGGTCACGCGATTTCGGGCGTTCCAACTTCAGTTCCGCCGGGATTTCAATCCCTAATCCGGCCTCGGCGACCCAGGATTCAACCACCGCACGCACACTCGCGGCTAGGCCTTCTGGGTTCACTCCGTGAGGGTATCTACTCCATTTTGCTTGCTATCACTGGGCAGGGGGCTATGCTCCACCTAGGCAAGGCCAGATCAGCACCACCGTTCTAAAGTGCCCACCTCGGTGGGTGTCGGATTTCTGGGCACGTGCACAGATGCCGGGACGAGGTTTGAACGGCTAGGCCACGCGACGGGCGACCGTCCGTCGCGACGTTCCGCGCAAGGAGAATGTGCACCATGGCTCAAGGCACCGTGAAGTGGTTCAACGCTGAGAAAGGCTACGGCTTTATTGCTCAGGCCGACGGCGGACCGGACGTTTTCGTCCACTACTCGTCAATCCAGTCGGACGGCTACCGTTCACTGGAAGAGAATCAGGCAGTGGAGTTCGAGATCGTTCAGGGCCCCAAGGGCCCGCAGGCCGACAAAGTTACCATTGGCTAATTGCTACTTCTTTACGTGAAGGGCCCCGCCGATTGGCGGGGCCCTTCACTTGTGTCACTGCCTAATCCCCCGATTCGGTAGTGACATTTAGTGATGTACCTCGATCCCGCGCAAGTCAAACATCGAATTCGGTGAGTTTTGTAAGCAACCCGTCAGGGTTCGCAACACAAATCATTCCTCGTCACAATTGTCACAGTTATGCCAAACTATTCTTTTGCCGAGGCGCGTTGCCGCAGGGCCTCGACTTCGGCGCCAAGTAACAAGCCGAGGAAACCCAGGTAGCACCACAGCAGGAAAACCACCACGCCACCGAATACCGCGATTGCCGACCCGAGGGTTGTTGAGAAGCTCGCATAAGCACCTAGGCCAGCACTTACCAAAAGCAACCAAAGTGTGGTGAGGATTGGGCCCAGCCCCCACCAGGGGATCGGCTCTGGATTATTTGGTGCACGGCGCAGCACCCACCTGGTCGCCAACCAGATAAGAAGCGCACCAATTATCCAGTCCACCACGCCGACCCCGGAAAAGATGCGCACCTGATCAAAGCCCAGCCAGGTCAAGACTCTCGGCAGTACCGTTAAGGCCACCAACGCGCCGACCAAGACACTCATGCCGATCAAAGTGATCACTGTTGCGGTAATTCGACCGACCAATCCGCGGCGTTTTGGAACTGTTTCGAATACTCCATCGAGCGCCAGCCGAAGCCCGTAAACCACTTTAGAAGCGGCGTAGATGGCCACAACCAAACCAACCAGCGAGGTAACGGTCACACCACTGACCGAAGCATGCTCGGTGGCCGCCACCAAAGAATCAGTTAATGGCTTAAGTGCCTGGACTTGAAGCGGGTCATTCTCCGACATCCCATTAATGGCCGAGCGCACCTGATCTGGGCCAAGGACGAGCCCCGTTAGAGCACCAATCACGATCGCTGCCGGTGCTACCGCAAGTGCCAAGAAGTAGGCCAAGCCGCCAGCGGCTAGGGAATTGCGGTGTTCGGTGAATCGTTCGCCCAGGTCCTTGAGGGGGACGACTACCGCGGTTACCCCTGGGTGCACCAACCCATCTTTGCACTTGCGCCTGCTGGGGACCAAAACTCTTACCGGACCGGCTCCAATACTCTGACATGATGCTCGCGTGAGCATGGGCGCCCTAACCGCACGCGGCGACCGGTCCCCCGCACTGCTTCGGTGGGCTTGGTTATCCATCGCGGCCGCGGTGGCGACTATTTCCCTCAAGTACTGGGCCTACTTGTTGACCGGTTCGGTGGGCCTGCTTTCTGACGCACTGGAATCCGTCGTAAATCTGGCCGCCGCGATCATCGCGCTGATCGCATTGATCATCGCCGCCCGTCCCGCTGATCGCACCCACCACTTCGGCCACGGCAAAGTGGAGTACCTCTCTGCCGGAATCGAAGGACTAATGATCTTCGCTGCCGCCATCGTCATCGTTTTTTCGGCCATAGACCGACTGCTGCACCCGCAGCCGTTGGAAGCACTAGGGGTTGGACTTTTAATCACGGTGCTAGCGACCGCGATCAATGCTGCCGTTGGACTGCTGATCTTGCGTGCCGGACGCGCCCACCGATCGCTGACCCTGGTCGCCGATGGCAAGCACCTGCTGACCGATGTCTGGACATCCGTTGGCGTTGTCATAGGTGTTGGCCTTGTTGCGCTGACCGGCTGGCTGCCGCTGGACTCAATTGTTGCGATCGCCGTCGGCCTGAATATCTTGTGGGCTGGTTTCGGATTAATCCGCAGTTCATTGCATGGGCTGATGGACCGGGCTTTGGGCGCAAGCGATGAGGCGCGCGTCGTATCCGTACTCGACTCATTTCTCGCCGAATACCCAGGTGGGCAATTGGCGTTCCACGCGCTTCAGACCCGCGAATCTGGGCAGCAGCGATTTGTCTCCATGCATGTTCTTGTTCCAGGTGCCTGGACAATCACCCAAGGGCACGATCTAGTCGAGCGGGTCGAGGCCGCAATAGCGGCCACCCTCCCGGGGGCCAATATTCAGACGCACCTCGAGCCCCTCGAAGACCCACGGTCATATGACGATGCCGGGGATGGCCATACTGGGTTGGACACCCAGAATCTCTCCTGAGATTACCCGAAGTACCCCACCAGCTGCGCTCACCGCAGTTGCGGCACAATGTGCCGTTGAGCGAAGTCGCTCTGCGCCTCCGTAGCTCAGGGGATAGAGCGCCGGTTTCCGGTACCGACGGTCGCAGGTTCGAATCCTGCCGGGGGCACGATAAAAAATTGCGGGAATAGGGGACCAAGACATGCCTTATCTGCTCCTTCTGCTCGCGATCACCAGCGAGGTGGTCGGCACCCTGGCACTCAAGGCCAGTGATGGCTTCACTCGCCTTTGGCCCTCGGTGGTCGTGGTAATTGGCTACGGTCTCGCCTTCACTTTGTTGGCCCAGACCCTAAAGAGCCTCGGGGTCGGACCGACATACGCCACCTGGTCAGCCCTCGGCACAGTCGGAGCCGCGCTTGGCGGCTGGCTGATCTTTGGGGAAAAAATGAGCCCGCTGTCCATCGGTGGCATGGGCATCGTCATCGCTGGCATCGTCATCATGCAATGGGGCAGCGTCACCAAGTGAGCCAATGACGATGAGCAACAATCGCACCACTGCCCACTTTGCCACGGTGACCACGGGCTATTACCCCGTCGTAGTAGCGGTCTTCTGCGGACTGCTGCTAATTTCGAATATCGGTGCCACCAAACTAATCGAGTTCGGCCCGATCATCACCGATGGCGGCGCCTTCTTGTTCCCGCTCGTCTACATCACCGGCGACGTCCTGAGTGAAGTCTACGGACTCAAAGCAGCCCGCAAGGCGATATACCTAGGCTTCGCGCTGGCGGTGCTAGCTGCCTTGACTTTTTGGTTGGTTCAGATCTCGCCACCGGCCAATGGCTATGAGAATCAGGATGCATTTGAAGCCGTCTTGGGTTTTGTCCCAAGGATCGTGCTGGCCAGCATCTGCGGATACCTGGTTGGGCAACTAGTGAACGCCTACATCTTGGTAAAGATCAAGGAACGCACCCAAGAAAAGGCGCTCTGGCTGCGCCTTATTGGATCGACGGTGGTTGGGGAGTTCGCCGACACCGTCGTCTTTTGCACAATTGCGTTCTACGGGATCATCACCGGCGGTGAGTTCCTCAACTACGTGATCGTTGGATACCTCTATAAGACTCTTCTCGAAGTCGTCCTGCTACCCATCACCTATCGGGTTATAGCCGCGGTCAAAAAGCACGAGCCCACCTACTGATCTCGCGCAGTCTCAGTGTGGATTCCCGCAGAAACGGCCCAAAAACTCGGCTTTAAACTCATAAAACTCATTCGCCTCGATGCTGGCTCGGATCTCGCCAACCAATCGAACGATGAAGTGTTCGTTGTGGATGGTCGCGAGCATCGAACTCAAAATCTCTTTGCCTTTGAACAGGTGATGTAAGTAGGCCTGGGTGTAGTTGGCGCAGGTATAGCAGTCACATTCATCGTCGATCGGCGCAAAAGCCCTGCGGTACTTGCTATTTGAGACGGTATACCTGCCATTGCGGCTGTAGACCGCCCCGTTTCGGGCTACGCGAGATGCCGCAACACAATCAAAGGTATCCGCGCCATTCTCGATAGCGGTGAAGAGATCATCTGGCTCCCCGATGCCAAGTAGGTGGCGCGGCTTATCAACTGGGAGTTCCTCATTTACCCAGCGCACGATGGTGCCGAGTTGGGTTTTGTCGAGCGCTCCCCCGATGCCGTAACCATCAAAAGCGAGGCCCCCCAAGTCTCGCGCTGCCTTACGCCGCAGATCCTCGTACTGCGCACCTTGAATCACTCCAAAAAGTGCCTGATAGGGCTTCTTGGCCCTCTCGGCGGTCAATCGCTCATGCTCGGAAATGCAGCGAACGGCCCAATTGTAAGTGCGATCTAGGGACCGCTCCTGATACTCCCTAGTATTCAACAATGTGGTGCACTCATCGAAAGCGAAGATAATATCTGCACCGATCTCGTGCTGCACCCGCATCGAAACCTCCGGGGTGAAACGATGCATAGAGCCATCTAAATGCGACTTGAAAGTCACGCCCTCATCATCGACATGGGCCAGTCGATCGCGCCCCTCGGCGATAACGTCGTCGGACCGGACGGTGTCGGCAGTCATTGCCAGAACTTTCTTGAACCCGACGCCGAGCGAGAGCACCTGAAAGCCACCGCTATCGGTAAAGGTCGGGCCATGCCAATTCATGAAGGCGCCGAGGCCACCAGCTTCGTCGAGTATTTGCGAACCCGGTTGCAAGTAGAGGTGGTAGGCGTTGGACAAAATCGCTTGGGCGCCCAGGGCCTTCATAGTCTCTGGCAGTACCGCTTTTACGGTCGCCTTCGTGCCAACCGGAATGAAGGCCGGAGTCTGAATCTGCCCGTGCGGGGTACTGATCACACCCACCCTGCCCAGTGGCTCACGGTGACCGGCTTTGGGAGCTAGTCGTCCGCTAATTTCGAATATGTTCTTCCGCATCACGCCGCCATCCAATCAGACGAACATAAATGCGCCCCATCAACTTGGCGCCAGCACATCAATCGCGGGGAAGAGTTGCTGCGCCGGCGCAATCCAATTGGCCAGCTCGGCCGTTACAACTTCATTGACCCCCGCGCAATCATCGAGGAAGATATCCTTGAGCACCACCTCCCCTTGAGTTATCTCAAGTGATCGACTGGTACCGCCAACACATCCCGCCTCCGATTTTGCGACTGAAATGGCGGTGACCTGCGCGTAGTTTTCAACTAGTTTCGCCCAAGCGTCGCCCACCTCATCAACCCCACTTACCTCCTCGTCGGCGAGGACGTCACCGTAGCTATCCACAACTAACCGCGCCCGCGCTGCGGTTATCGTCAACTCGAAACTGCGGTGGTAAGCCGGCGGTACCGAGGCATCGTTGAATTTGTAGATAACTGTCGCATCAGCGGGTAACACGCTGGCCACTGGGCCCGCCGCCGACTGGCACCCTGTGGTGGCCACCGTAAGCACAAAAACCCCAAGTAGCACCTTGGTGATTCGCATCTTGCTATTCAACCACGGGCACCCATGACATTCGTCTTTTTATCGAGTGCAAGAATTGATCCATGGCATCCCCCAAGAACCCCCCCGCCGCTGACCCAAATGACCCTAAGGAGCGGTTCCGCGCAGCCCTTGAGGCCAAGAACAAGAAGGGCGGTCACTTGGGCACCAGTCACGATGCCGACACCGGCGGCGTCAAGGACGCATCAAGTAGAGCCGGGGGCAAGCGCGAGCACCGACGCAAGAGCGGATCAAGTTAAAGCAGCACCCTAATTTGAGCTGCGTATCCTGACGCTCTCCGGATCTAATTCACTGATAGTGCGCGCGCCAAACAGCGCCATCGTCGTGCGAATATCTTGATGCAGGATGTCAATGGCACGCTGCACGCCGGCCTGCCCGCCAGCCATCAATCCATAAAGATACGCGCGGCCAATAAGCACCGCATCGGCTCCGAGTGCCACCGCCGCAACCACGTCGCCACCCGTTAGCACACCACCGTCAATGAAAACAGCGATATGCCCACCGACCGCCGCCTTTACTTGTGGGAGTTGCTCAAGTGGCACCGGGGCTCGATCTAGTTGTCGGCCGCCGTGATTCGAAAGGACAATGCCGTCAACCCCCAGGTCAGCTAGCAATTTCGCATCAGCAACCGACTGAACTCCCTTGACGACGAGTTTGCCAGGCCAAGTCTCGCGGGCCCAAGTGACATCGGCCGGCGTCAACGATGGGTCAAATACTTTGTTCATTAGGTCGGCGACCGTGCCCTCGGAACTTCTGAACGTTGCAAACTCCAGTGGCTCGGTGGTCAGCACGTTGAACCACCAACTCGGGTACCGAGACATATTGACCAGTGTCGACAGCGAGAGCCTTGGTGGGACGCTTAAGCCGTTTCGGATATCGCGATTACGTATCCCTGCTACCGGAGCGTCCACCGTGAGCATCAAGGTGTCGTAGCCGCCAGCCGCCGCCCGTTCGAGCAAACCTGTGCGCAGGCTTCGGTCGCGCATTAGATAGATTTGAAACCACCGTCGTGCACTTGGGACCGCGCTCGCCAAATCCTCGATGGAGGTCGTACCAAGGGTGGAAAGGCAGTACGGGATGCCGATGCCTGCGGCCACCGCGGCCACCGCCGGCTCACCAGCGTGGTGCATCATCCGGGTGAAACCTGTCGGAGCCATGATGAGGGGCAGCGCACTGCTCACACCTAGGATTTCGGTCCTGGTGTCAACACCTGCAACATCGCGCAGCACCCTTGGTTCAAACTCGAGCCGGTTGAAAACCTCGCGGGCCCGGGTCAGGGCTAACTCGGCACCTGCGGCGCCGTCGGTGTAGTCGAAAACAGCCGCCGGCGTATGCTGCCTGGCCAATGCGCGCAGATCCCAGATATCCGCCGCCCGCGCCAGAGCGGGTGCCCGTCGATTCGTGAATGGGTTTTCGGTGCCAAGCAGGGGCCTTATTTCACGCCACCTGGGTAACCGGCGGGTGTTCATGACGTCCCCTTCGTAAAAGTCGGCTTTACCTAGCGACGTGCGGTCGCCGGGATCTGCCCCATCCGGCCCGCTTGGAAGTCTTCCATAGCGGTAACTATCTCGTCTTTGGTGTTCATCACAAATGGGCCGTGGTGCGCGATCGGCTCACCAATGGGCTTACCGCCGAGTATTAACACCTCAAGGGTCGGGGATTTTGAATCCTGTTTGGCATCGGCTGCGAAAGCGATCGCATCACCTGCACCGAAGTCCACTAATTGGCCTTCACCAAAAGCCACGTTTTCGTCGCTGGCAGATCCTCGGCCAGAGAGTGCGTAGACCATTGCATTAAAGCTTCGGTTCCATGGCAGCGTGACCTTGGCCCCCGGCTGCACCGTTGCATGGGCATAAGTTATCGGCGTCCAGGTGATGCCCGGCCCGCTAATCCCGCCGAGCTCGCCGGCAATAATGCGAACCAATGCGCCGCCGTCGTGGCTTGCCGCCAAAGTTACCGAGGACGCAGAAATATCTTGATATCTCGGCGCGGTCATCTTCAATGCGGCCGGCAAATTTACCCACAACTGCACCCCATGAAAGAGACCACCGGAACTAACCAAGGCTTCCGGCGGGGTTTCAATATGCAGCAGACCCGAGCCAGCGGTCATCCACTGGGTCGCGCCGTCGGCGATCAGGCCACCACCGCCGGCGGTGTCTTGGTGCTCAAATGCGCCATCAATGATGTAAGTAACGGTTTCAAATCCGCGATGCGGGTGCCAGGGAGTGCCCTTTGGCTCACCGGCGCCCCATTCGACCGCCCCCATTTGATCGAGCAGCAAGAATGGATCGGACTGTCGAAGTGACATGCGGCCAGGAAATGGCCGGCGCACCGGAAACCCTTCGCCCTCGAAAGTGGCCAGTGCGGTCACCACTTGATTAACCGGACGCACCACCGCGGTCGCATCGGGTTCGCTGATCCGTGGCAGCACCAGAACATCGGCAACGCTGACAGCGGGCACGGGCATCTCCTCCGGTTAGTTGATATTTCAACTATATGCCAAAGGGGTTGCCCGGGCAACGCGACCGGTGCGAACTACTCGGGGTCCGCCGCAACCGTCAGCGCCTGACCGACGGTCGCGCCACCGTCGATGACGAACTCGGTGCCGGTTGAGTAGGTCGCATCAGCCACCAGATAGAGCACCAGTTTCGCCACCTCATCGGCCTCGCCGATGCGTGGGATGGACTGGCTGGCGAACATCTCGCCGAGCTCCAGGCCGGCCGTCATCGGGGTGCGGATACCGCCTGGATGCACCGAGACCACCCGGATATTGTCGCGCCCTAGCTCCAGGGCCGCCGACTTTGTCAGACCCCGGACGCCCCACTTGCTGGCCACATAAGCCGCCAGATTCGGATAGCCAGTCAGGCCGGCGGTTGACGAGATGTTCACGATGACCCCGCCACCACCCGCCTTCATCGAGCCAGCCACCGCCCGAATACCGAGGAACACCCCGGTGAGGTTGACGCTGATCACCCGATTCCACTCCGCAAGAGCAGTTGCCACGACCGGGGTGAAGCCAACAACGCCCGCGTTGTTGATCAAGATGTCGACCGGCCCAAGTTCTTCCACCACCTCGGCCACCACCGCTGCCCAGTTATCCTCGTCCGTGACATCCAAGTGGCGATACTCGCCACCCACCTGTTTGGCAACAACCGCACCTTGCTCAACAAGTACATCACACACAACAACCCTTGCACCTTCAGCTGCCAAGATCGCGCAATCGGCCGCCCCCATACCCTGGGCGCCGCCGGTCACGATCGCCACTTTGCCGTCCAACTTGCCCATGATCTCCTCCTTGGACAACTGCCAATATCCCTTGCAGCATATAGGTTTTTTGCACCGGCTGTGTGGAGGCTTTGGTTTTGCTGCCGGGTGGACCACGGAGGTGCCCGGCGTGTCAACTCGTGCGCATTGCCGTGCATATTCACAGCAATTTCCTGTGGTTTGATGTGCTGACGTTGCCAGTGTTAAACATGAGGTATTCAAAAGAAATTATTTCAAAATATTTTTGAATTTGGCTTGCGTGTTGACTTGCGTACTGTTAGACATTACCCACTGAGCCGAAAGGCAAGGGTCAGACCGAAGAATGACAGCCGAACCGAAGGCTTGACCTCCGGAAACTCTGCGTGCTGGCGGAGTTGGTTGCAGGACACGGTGTGAGAAGTCAGAAAAGATCGACTGGTGAACCGGAAACGGGGAGCGAGCGCGGCGGAACTGCAACGGAAGCAGGCGCCCCGAGCAATCGGGCAGAAGGCAACTGGCTTCAAAGAAAGGCCCCTCAAACTCATACTTTGAGGGGCCTTTCTCATGTTACGGGTACCGGCGCCCATGAGGTAGCAGCGCCACGCCGTGGTCAACGCTGCTGATACCAGTTCGTCAGGAGCTCGAAACCGGTTGCCAGGCGCACTTGCGGTGTCCAGGCCAGTGCCGCGCGCGTTGGGCGCTGATCAAACCAGTGGGCGGTGGCCAATTGCTCGACTAGGAACCGGGTAAGAGGTGGTTCGGCGCCCCGGCTGCCCCAGGCCAGTTCGGCCAGTTGCCCTGCCCGATATGCCGCACCGAATGGCACACTTCGGGTCGGGGCTGGCAACCCGGCCGCCCGGGTTATCTGCGTTAGTATCTCCGCAACGGTTCTGGGTTCGCCATTTGTCACCACGAACGCCCGGCCGTGCACCTCAGGCTCGGCCACCTGCTCGATGGCGGCGGCTAGCGCCGATGCCGCATTTTCGACATAAGTGGTATCAATGAGCGCAACACCATGGTCGATCAAAAACAATCGCCCGGCGCGCGCTCGTGCAATGATGCGGCCAATGAGCTGCTCATCACCTGGCCCCCAGACCAGATGCGGACGAATTGCGACCACGGCGAAATCAGGCTCGTCTGCCGCCAGCGCGCGGATCTCGGCCTGGGCTTTCGTGACGGAATACCAGCCCCTTGCCGTCTGCGGGTTAGCCGGCAACGCACCAGATCCGATGATCGGCATCCCGTCATGGGCAACCGATGGCGACGAAACGTAGACGAAATTGCGGACACCCGCCGCTTTCGCGAGGCGAAGCAATTGACGGGTGCCTTCCACATTTACCGACTCGAACTCCGACCGCGATCCGGTGATCGACACTTTGGCGGCCAGGTGCACCACCCCATCGACGCCGACAAGTGCACGCACGAGCGCCTCATCGTCTAGTAGGTCTCCTCGGACTTCATCAAATGGCAGGCCGCTTGGCCGACGCTGAAACACCACGATTTCGTGGCCTCTGCCCGCGATCGCCTTGGCGGTCACAGCACCTAGTAACCCGCTAGCACCGGTAACGAGTACTCGCATCAGCGGTGGCCGGCCAAGATCTCATCAGCCCACTTGCTAAGGGCCGTTCGATCGATTTTTGAATTGTGACGGATGTCAACAGGTAGCTCATCGCGCACAAGGACCGCTGCGATCTCAATGCCCCGGACTTGCGCACGCACGAGCTGCGTTCGGTCCACATCAAGTAACCCCATGGCAATTTGGTCACAGGTGGTGACGATCACGATGACCTGCTGGTTGCCGATCGGGCCAATGCCAACCGCCGCCGCCAACCGCACGAAGGGCAATTGCTGAACCTGCTGTTCCACACCAACTGGGGTAACAGGGCCAGAAGCCGTGACAATCAGATGCGCGAGCCGCCCCTCAACCCACAAGCGGCCGCTGGCATCAAGATGGCCGATGTCCCCGGTGCGGTGCCAGCCAGTGTCACGGGCTGCCATCGCGGTAGTAGCCCACAACCGGTCATACCGATCACGCATATGCGCTGCTTGCACACAGATCTCGCCGGTGACTTCAACGTCGGTGCTCAGTGGGCCAGCCGGCCGGCCTTGCTCATCGAGTGCGCTTATCGCAATCTTGACACCGCTGACTGGATGACCCACCAACACGCCATTGCCGCCAGCGGCTGCCCTAATCTGCGGCAGTGCTGATTCACTGACCGGCAGTACCTCGGTCATACCGTATGGAGTTCGGATTTCGGCAGCTGGCACCAACTCCTGAACTTCTTCAAGTAATTGCAATGGCACCGGGGCACCGGCCGCCAGCACCAGTCGCAGGGACTTAAAACTCTGCCGTTGCGCTGTCGACAGCTCGCTAGCGGTTTGGATCACATTGGTTAATGCTGCCGGGGAGGCCCACAGCAACGTGCCGCCGACCGCCGCGGTCGCCTCGGCGAGTGCTACGGCTTGCAAGGTCCGCGGCTTGGTGACATCCATATCGGGGATCACCGACGCCACCCCAAGGGTTGGGCCGAAGACCGCCCAAGGCGCAAACGCAGCGACTATCGCATCACTTGATGTCATTGCGTAATGCCGTTGTAGGACATCGCGGGTACCCGCGACCTGCGCTTGCTGGTAGACAACCCCTTTGGCCGGACCCGTGGCCCCGGAGGTAAATACGATGACGGCGGTGGCAGACGATGCTGGCTCCGGTGGCATCGGTGCACCCGGTCGCGCGATCGCAGCCAGCTCCTTGACCGAAAGTCGTAGGCCCGGGATGCGCAAGGTTCGTGCCAGTGCCAGCCCGCGCGATATCCCGATGACGTGATCTGGTGCGGCGCCCCGAATGGCCCGGCGCATCCCGCTGACTCCTAATCCGGAATCTGCGATGACAACGCCGGCACCAATGCGCCAGCAGGCGTAGACGACCGCGATTAAATCGGCGCCGGGTGGGATGAGCAGGGCCACCCGGTCGCCGGGGTAAATGCCGCGCGCGTGCAGGCCGCCGGCCAATTCATCGACTTTATCGGCGAGCTGGCGCCAGGTGACGCGTCGACCGGCACCTGACATTTCGACAATCGCCGTGTTGGTTGGCCCTTGCGTCGCCGCATCGTGTAGGCCATCCCAAAGTCTGGTGCCGAGCACCGGGTCGGCAGGGGCTGCCGCCAACGGCTGCGAGTCATTGAGCGCCACCGTAGAAAGTTCCGAAACCCAACGCAGTAGATCCGGCACCACTCGATCATCATCTTCACTTACCAGATGTCGAGCACCTTCGTAGCGATGAACATCGGCATGCGGCGCCCGCATCATGAGATCACCTAGATAAAGATCGCTAAATACCGGATCCCCCGGCCCCCAGAGCAACAACATGGGCACCGGCCCGAGCTTGGCAAGACCATTGGCTATCGAATTGAGCGCATCGGCACTTGGATGGTCGGGTTCGAGGGGAATATCGGCGACGAATTCACCGATAGCCACTCGCCGGCCGGGAGTTTGGTACGGCGCCCGAAAGGCCCTGGCTGTTTCCTTGGTCATTTTCGAGCCACTAAGTGCCGTAGTCCCGCGCAAAAAAGCGGTCGTACGTACCGTATTAACTGCCAGCAACGGGCCGGTGCGCGCCAGCCGAATCAGCGCCGGCGCGCGGGCGCCGGCTGGTTGATGCACCGCGGTGTTCAGAAGAACCACACCGACGAGCTGGGGCAGGTGGTCTAGGGCCCAGCCTAGGGAAATCGGACCACCCCAGTCATGGGCAACCGTCACCACCGGCCCGGTAATACCAAGTTGCTCGGTGAGCCCGCTCAGGTCCCCCACGCGGCTTGCCAGCCGGCGGTGGGTGCCAGTGCGCTCGGAGAAACCCATCTCAAGATTGTCAACTGCGATCACCCGCACATCAGCCGGGGCCATTCGAACCAGGTGCCGCCACAGGTACGACCAGGTCGGATTGCCATGGACACAAAGCAAGGTCAGGCGAGCAGTGGCATCGGGCCGGTTGGCAAATGAATCAAGGAGGTGCCAGGTGCAACTTCTCCCCAGGTGGTCCAAGGCCACCACTAGGCGCGACCAACTGGGGTCTAGGTCAAGCAGACCGGCCGGCGGCAAGGATGCCGACTCGCCTTGGTTCACCAAGTGATTTCAATTACTGCCGCGTTCAAACCCGAGCCGATGCCCATGCAGGCCACGCGTTGTCCGGAAACAAGGTCAGCCGCAAAATGGGCAAGAGTAAATGGGACAGACGCCGGTCCAACATTGCCACGGGTGGTGAAAGTGACCGGGACTTTGGTTTTGTCAATGCCAAGGGCATCGACGATCGACGCGGTATGAACCTGGGAGACTTGATGGATGATGTAGCAATCAAGATCTTGCCACTCGAAGACCTCGGTCGCCTCCGCCCACGCGTCCCGGGCTAGCGCAACACCCGCCTCGAGCAGGCCGCGGGCATCGGTGGTCATCCCATTGATATCGCCAACGCAGAGTTTTTTGTGCTCGGTTGCCGCCCGAGAAACCCCGCCGACAAACCGGTGTCCTTCCGGATGCTCACTTGCTCGGCCCAGAACCATGGCCGCCCCGCCAGAGCCAAGGGTAAGTGTCGCGAAGTTCGCCAGGACGTCGTCCTTGGTGGTTCCTGCCTGCTGCAGTCGGGTGATCGTTGACTCCTGTGGTCGCCTGCTGCCTTCGCCATCAACGATCAGCGCATAGTCAATTTGCCCTGAGTCCAAGAACATCGCCGCTAATTGCATGCCGTTGATAAAGCCGAGGCAGGCATTGGACAGGTCAAAATTCAAGCAGGATGAACTCAGACCCAATTGCGCATGAACATCGACCGCGGCACTTGGCTCCAGCGCATCACGGCAAACCGAGGTGTCAATAAGGAGGCCAACCTGGTTTGGATCGACTCCAGCATCGGCCAGCGCCTTCGCACCGGCCATCGCCGCAGCGTCGGCAAAGGTGACATCAGCCGGCCACCAGCGCCGCTCGGAGATCCCCGCCAGCCTCTCGAGCATTCCCGGCTTAAGACCAACCCGGGCGTAGGTGTCGAGGAGTTGATTGTCAATCTCGGCAGAGGTGACAACAATTGGTGCGTCGGCAACAGCTACCGCCAAAATTGCCGTATTGGCGTAGCGAAATGTGGCGTTGCCGGCCATTAACTTCCCTTCCAAGAACGACTGTCAAGCCCCCATAGCCTGCCATGCCCGCCACGGTCAAGCGACCGGGGACCAAATTTACGCCAACAGGCACACCGTGACGTACGGTGCCTATGTGATACCCCCGAATTGGCGCCGGCCCATTGCCCAGGCGGTGCTGCTGGCGACCGGTGCGGCCCTGCTCGCCCTCGCGCTGCCCACGGCCGCCGCTGCCGAGCTCTCCAAGTACACCCAGCAGCGCCTTAGCTGGACCGAATGTGCCGGCGGCCGGCAGTGTGCCAAGTTGACCGTGCCCAAGGATTACGGTGATCTAGCCGCCGGCGACATCCAAATTGCCCTCGCCCGGGTACCGCACTCTGGCACTAATTTCAAAGGCTCACTCGTGGTGAACCCTGGTGGGCCAGGTGGTGCCGGTACCGATTTCGCGACGTCGGTTGCGAACATCGTCGCACCGCAGGTCCGAGGCCAATTCGACATCGTCGGTTTCGATCCACGCGGTGTCGCAGATTCGGCACCGGTAACCTGCATGACAGGTGCACAAACTACCCGATGGCTTTTGTCAGACCCAACACCTGATTCCCTAGCCGAGCAGAACGCACTGCTGAAGTTGGCCGGTGCGATCAGTTCGGGGTGCCTGCGCTACTCGCCGCAAATTGCTCCATATGTTTCGACAGCAAACACCATCCGAGATCTTGACATCATGCGGGCTGCACTTGGCGATGAGAAACTGAATCTGTTGGGATTTTCCTATGGCACCGTCTTGGGTGCCTTATACGCCCAGGAGTTCCCGGCGCAAGTTGGCCTGATGGTGCTCGATGGTGCGGTCGACCCAAGCTTGGACGCCATGGCGATCTCAAAGGGGCAATCTGCCGGCTTCCAGGGCGCCCTTATGCGCTTTGCCGCGGACTGCGCCAAACGCAGCAACTGCCCATACTCCGGCACAAAACAAGATGTGCTCACCGGTATCAATAGTCTCCTCGCCACCTTGGAGCAAAGCCCGCTGCCAACCGATGGTTACGAACCTTTAAACCAGGCCCAGGCGGTGACCGCATTATTTTGGAGTATGTACACCCCCCAGTTCTGGAGCACCTTGCGCTCGGCACTGCGCCAAGCCGAGCGCGGCAGCGGCGAATACCTCCAATGGCTGGCCGATCAGGCCACCGACCGAATCGGCAAGAACCGATACGGCAGTAATCAAAACTCCGCTTTCTACGCGATCTCCTGCCTAGACGTACCCGCAACACCGGGCCGCACTGGCCTGGCCGCCGCGGCGCAGTCATGGTCAAAGAATGCCGCTGTTCCGGAAATGGCGCGGGCGATCGCTTGGGGAAATGCGCCCTGTACGTACTGGTTTGATCATTTAGTCGGTAAACCGGTGCCGGTCACCTCAAAAACTACCGCGCCGATCTTGGTTGTCGGAACAACATACGACCCGGCGACTCCGTACTCTTGGGCATTGGCCCTGCATGAGCAGCTGCCGACAAGCTCACTGATAACTTACGTCGGCGATGGCCACACTGCATTCGGTGCCGGTTCAACATGCATTGATCGGCTGATTGACAACTTCTTTATAACCGGGGTGGCACCAACCAGCGGCAAGATCTGCAAATAGTTTGGACTAGTTGTCTGGATCTTTTGGCTCGTCACCTTCGGCCAGACTCTGCAGGAACTCTTCGACCTGAGCCGCAATCTCATCGCCGGTCGGGACTCCGCCCGCCGGAGTGAGATCGGAAATACCGCCGGTTGCGCCCTGCTGCAGAGCATTCAATTGGTCGTACTGCTGCTCCAAAGCCGCGACGACTGTCGCGAACTCATCATTGCCGTCAAGTTGCTCCGCGACCTCACGCTCAGCGCGCACAGCTGCCGGCTGGAGATCCGAGGTTGTTAGAACTAGGCCCGCAAGCGCAGCCACTCCATTGAGCAGGGTTTGAGCCGCCCGCGGAAATTCAAACTGCACAAGGTAATGGGGTACTTGCGCCGTTATCCCCATCGAGGCGATCCCCTGCTCGCCAAGGTGCAGTTCCAGCATTGCACCGAGGTGACCCGGGACCTCAATCTCACCAAGGACAGATGCGTAAGGGCTTAGGAGCGCCGACTCATTGCCGTGCACTGTCACCGCTAGTGGTCGCGTGTGTGGAATTGGCCATGGGATCGCGGAGAGACCGACCGCGAGTCGAACCTCAAAGCGTCGCACCAAACCCTCAATCGCCGCGATGAATCGTTGCCACTGGTAATCGGGCTCGGGGCCAACCAGTAGGAGAAAGGACTCACCATTCGCATCGATGACTTCATGCAAGGTAACCTGCGGTATTTCTACGGAGGCAAAGTGATCGACCACATAAGACATGCGAGGGCGACGAGCACGGTAGTCAAGAATCTCGTCAATATCGAATGATGCGATCAACGTATGCTCACACGTTTCCAAGATATGCGCAGCAGCGAGGCGAACCCCGCCACCGGCGTCGACAAACCCGGAGAAAGCGTAGACAAGCACCGGTCGATCCACGGCGGCTGGATCTTGGTGAATGGTGTACAACGACTCCGGCGACCGCACGACCAACCTCCCGAAAACTACTAGACCCTAGCCAGTATTGTGCATCAACTATTAATTCCTGACGTAACCGCTGTGCCCCAGTTCGCTCAAAGCGCACGGGCACCGGTCAATTACGCCTCGGGCTTGACTACTTTCTTGGCAGCGGCTTTCTTAGCGGTCCCCTGTTTGGTCTCAGCTTTCTTTGCAGCGACCGCTGCTGCATCCTGCGCGGTATCTGCAAGTTCCTGGGCCACCGACGCAGTTTGCTTTGCGGCCCTCTTAGCCGAGGCGCCAGCCGCCTCCGCGGTATCAGCAACACTGGCAGCGGTGTCGGTAACCGCCTGCGCTGCACGATCGGCTACCTTGGCCGCGACTTCGGCAGCAGAGGCAACTCCCCCGGCAGCGACATCGGCTGCCGAGGCAACTGACTTCGGCCAGGTTTCGGTGGCCTCACTTAGAGCTGAGACGGAGCCACGGCGCTTCCAGATGATTACGCCGGCGGCGGCACCGGCGGCCGCCGCGAGCGCTAGGAGCACTTTTTTCATGGACTCTCCTTTTTCTGGTTTCTTCCTTGGCGAGGGGTGGACTAAGTCATTACCTTAGGTTAGAGCGCGCTTAGCCGCTTTAGCGATCCCGGAAGCCGAACTGCCGGCTTTCAGGAACCCGACGAACTTCTCGGTGACCTCAGAACTCGCCAGAAAAGCATCCCGGCCTTCTGGGGTCAAACTCATTGCGTATTCGCAGACCCTTGCCCATGCCATCCCCACCGCCTTGGTGAGAGCACCCGCAACGGTTGCCGAAATCGCCGAGCCGGCGATGGCACCACCTGGCACGAACTTCAAGAGATTGGTAACCGCGTACTTTCCCGCCATCGTGGCACCGCCGGTCAAGACCACGGAGCCGGCAATTGCAAGTGCCCGGGTCCGACTCGGTGGCAATCCGTAGGCAGCGGTGATTCGAGCGATCATCGCAACCTGGTTTGGCACAAGCAGCGCTGCATCGGCGAACGGGATTGGTGTCGCACCGATCCCGGCGGCTAGGACCGCCGCTTGATTAACGATGCCAGCGACGGCTTTTTTTTTACGTCCTAGATCAAGTACCTGAGCCGCTGTCAAGGCGCGCTCGGCCGCGACCGGAACCACATCGTAGGTCTCATCCAGTAGGTGCTGAAGGCCGAACACCGGTGCTGCGGTGAAGGTGTCAACCAAGGCGTTGGTAAGGACGACTCGCCCGGCGGGAGCAAGTGGCAATCCCATACTTTCGATGTAGGCAGCAAATTCGAGGGCTTCTGGGTGTATCTGCCCGTCGCGAGTAGGAACCTGGGTCATAACAACAATTACCGGCAGCCCAAGATCATGTAAGGCCCGCACGAACCCTGCCTGCGCCTGTTCGAATCGACGATCCGACCAGCGGACTAGGTACCAGACCGCATGAATGCGTTGGTCGATGGCGCGCTGACCATGTTCGCTGACCAACCTGCGCAGGCCCTCGAGGATTACATTGCCCGAGGTGCCGGTCTCGAAGCCTTCCGCGTCATAAAGACCAAGGAAGCCATCTGGGTGACGGTAGTAGACCAAGCCTTTGGTGACTGGTTGACCAACTCCGGTGCGGGCAACATCACGTCCGAAAACCGCATTGACCAAGGTGGACTTGCCGACCCCGGTCTTGCCGAAGACCGCGAGATTGAAAGTACCCAGGGCGGCGAATGCCTCAGCCAGTTTCTGCTCAAACATGGTCTCGACCTGAGCTTGGTCTAGATCAGGGACTTTCGAGCTGGAATCGCCGGCCACTTAGCCACCGTACCCGGATGTCGATAGCACCGACCGGAGGCCTTCGGGTTACCGTGACCTAGTGGCTAGGAGCAATGGGGGTCGGGCGCTGCGGTCCGTCCTGGTTCTCCTGGTCGTCGTCGCCTTGGTTGGCGCAGGCGGTTGGTGGGTATTTGGTGCCGCCCAACAGCGCGGGCTGATCCGGCCCACCCCGGTGCCCGCCCAGTACCGAGACTTGGTGATCGAGGCGGCTGCCCGGTGCCCAGCTATCCCACTCGCCATCTTTGCCGCCCAAATGGAGGCCGAGAGCGGCTGGGATCCGCTGGCCGCAAGCGGCGCCGGCGCCCGCGGTGTTGCCCAGTTCATGCCCGAGGTCTGGCAGGCCTACGGCATCGACGCCAATAAAGACGGCAAGACCAGCATCTGGGATCCAGCCGACGCCTTGGCTTCGGCGGCTGAACTCAACTGCCGCAACAGGCGACTAGTCAAGGATGTGTCCGGGGATCGGCTGGCGAACACCCTCGCAGCTTACAACGCTGGGTACGGTGCGGTGACGAAGTACGACGGGGTGCCCCCGTTTCCGGAAACCATTAACTACGTCAAGAAAATCCTCGAGAACTCGAAACTAATCACCTGGTGACTGATCGCTTTTCAACCTCGCCGGCGTTCGGCCAAAGCGCGGAGCTGGCGCCGGCTGCACCTGGCCGTCGATGGTTACGAACGTCTCGCGATAAGCCAATTGCGGATGCAATGGCGCCTCGTCCATTGTCAATACCGGAGCCACGCAGGCATCCTCCTCCGCGAATACTCCAGCCCATGAATCCTGGGTGCGCGTCGCGATAACCTCCGCAATCACCATGCGCAGCTGATCCCAGCACGATGGATCGTATTGCCGCTCAAGCCAGGAGGTATCGAGGCCACAAACTCTGACGAACTCAGCAAAGAAGTCCGACTCGAGGCAGGCCACCGCCAGCCACTTGCCGTCCGCGGTGGCGTAGACGTCGTAAAACGGGGCACCGGAGTCAAGGATGTTGACCCCGACATCAGGTGACCACATCCCCTGCGCGGCAAGGCTTCGCATCATGGACGTTAAGAGTGCGCTGCCGTCGACCATTGCCGCATCAACTACTTGTCCCATGCCGGAACGCTGTGTCTCCCAAAGGGCGGCCAGCACTCCGACGAGTAGCAACATGGCCCCGCCGCCATAGTCCGCCACCAAGTTCTGCGGCGGGGTTGGCGGTTGCCCGCGGCGACCAAGATGCGCCAAAACACCGGCGGCCGCGATGAAGTCAAGATCATGCCCTGCTCGGTGCGCAAAGGGACCATCTTGCCCCCAGCCGGTCACTCGACCGAAAACCAATTTCGGATTGCGGGCAAAGCAGTCAGCCGGCCCCAGCCCTAGTCGCTCCATCACCCCGGGCCGATAACCCTCGATGACGAGGTCGGCTCCCGCAATTAGATCGCGGGCGGTGGCCAGATCCGCCTCCTCGTGCAGGTTCAACCGCATTGCTGGACGGCCGCGCCGCGTGATGTCGAACTGCGCGCTCAGGAGGGGGAAGCGCGGCACCGGCGACTCAATCCGCACACCGGTAGCTCCAAGATCAGCCAGCACCATGGCGGCG
Organism: Actinomycetota bacterium; assembly: GCA_005798555.1. Taxonomy (GTDB): domain Bacteria; phylum Actinomycetota; class Actinomycetes; order S36-B12; family S36-B12. The sequence continues at coordinate 30,690 of SYJA01000036.1, read as the reverse complement.
AACGGCGCCGGACCGATACCGGCCATCTCCACAAAACTCAATCCGGAAAGTGGTCCGGTCGTCATTTCGCTTTTGGGGCAAACTGCTGCAGCCAGGCCGCAGCTGGGTCATTGGCGCCGCTATTTACCCCCCACGACTTCATCTCGCGGAAGACCGCCTCCTTGGCCCGTGCCACCTGCTCTGAGACCAACCGACGCTGCGCCCATTGCAGTTCACGTTCACGAAGCGCCTTCTCAAGTGACAGCAACTGCGCTGGTGTCACCGGTAGGTCATATGCGACCGAGACGAAACGGGCGATGTCCTCGCGGTAATCATGGCCTCTGCGGCCAAAGACACCGGGAACGACCTCCATCGCATTCACTAAATCAATTGCCGTCAGGACGAAGGTGGTGCCCGGGCGCCACTTTGATGACTTTGGCACCCGTGGCGGACGCATCTCCTCGGGACCTAACCACCAAGGTTCACGCATCAGCAAATTGGTGCCGAACTTTGGTATTGGGTCGTCATAGTGGCTGATGAGTACGTGTCGGACATCCACCTTGCGTTCATCTGGCAAGTTCAGGTACTCCCCGAAGTTATCCACTTCGATGATGCGCCCGCGTGGATCCACTCTACCCTTGTCGATCCGCCAGGCTTTGGCGAACTGCGAGGCCGAGGGGGTGCCCAGGAAGATGGATGAATGCACGAAGTCACGCTCGGCCGCCTCAAGGGTTCGACGGCGCCAGATGTCTTGCATTGTAAGCGCGCCCAAGCTCTCGCCGAACAACACAAATTTCGGACGTTTATCGGGATCCATGCCGCGCAGGTAACCCGTGATGGCATGCATCAGGGCTCGATTTTGCTCAATGGCCAAGGCCGTGCGAGTTAACGACATTGACGACGGCAGCATTGAGTACTGCATGGCGGCAATCGCGCAGTTGCCCAGTGTCAGATACTCGACGGCCTCGGCGAGTACGTAATTCACGTAGCCCGATCCGGTCGGCGAGGCAAATACCAAGACCTCGCGCTCGAACGCACGAGTGCGCACGAGTTCATCCATCAAGACATCTACGCGATCTTCAACCTCGGTGGCGGTGTCGAGACCGACAAATGCCCTGATCGGATCATGGGTAGCCGGCACCCCCATCACATCTTCAATCTCCGTGCGAGTAAGCACCATGTTCGTGAATCGACGTCCCTCGCGCGAAAGCGAATCGAACTTTACTAAGCTCTCGGGACCACCCGAGACAAATTTACTAGTTGGGGGTTCGCTATACGCGGGTTCAACGGCGGCGCCACCTTGCTCAACCCGACGTACCGCGTACTCATACCCAGCGCCTAGCACGCCAAGTAAAATACCCATCGAGACTAGGTGTCCGACCGGGTTCGAGACCACGTCATAGGAGGGGGCGACTTTACTTATCCCCCGTGAGACACCCTTTGCGACGATATCCTCACCAGCCTGCAGCCCGAGCACACCGGCACCCACTCCAATGGCAATTAGCACCGAATTTCTAGTTGACACTTTTGTTATCGTCATGTCGCCCAATGACTGCGCACTGCGATGGACTCGGTGAATCTCATACGCGGACACCGCGATACCGGCCGGAAGCGCGAGGGGAATCCGCAGCAACCAGCCGTTGCGAGGCGTGTTTTCAGACACCACATCCCCGGCACCTACCACCGCCGACACGGCGGCTCCGACCAAGGCGACCCGGGAGGTGCGTTGTGCGGCTACTCGAAGTAGCCCGCGACGGGGTCGTTCGTCGTCACGCGGTGGGATGGCCCGGGCCAACCCCTCGGCTAATGCGGCCACGATCGCGTTGGTACCAACCGCGAACAGCACGCGTGCGCCGTGGCCTGCGGTATCTATTCGGCCCCTGGTCGCTATTCGCCCGAGGGCGCCGATGGCACTTTGAGTTGCCGTGACCGCCGACAGGGTTGTTGCCGAGATCACCCCGGTCGCGATCGCCTGATCGATGGTCCGGCGCGGCTGCAGGCCGGGCTCGAAGGAGGGCCCAACCGCAGCAGCGGCGGCAAATAATGCGACACGCTCGGCAAGTGGCCGATCTGGACCCAGCCACCCGATAACTGAGTTCGCTGCTTTGGTGACCTTCATGGGCGTATCCTGCCAGCCCATTTCAGCACGAGCCGATCAGGGCTCGGCCCTGATGGATCCGGGCTCGGCCCTAACGGATCAAGGCGATTGACTGCAAATTCTCCAGTACCAGTAGGCCATCTCGGGTCCAAAGTCTTCTGGTCTCACTCATGAATCCACCACTGGAACCGAGGAGGTAGGACTCGAAGATCAATGGCTCTGCCGGCGCGATAGTGGCCGGATCAGCAATGAGATGGGCGGCGAAATTTACCGTGGCCATCGGTCGAATCTGCTGCAGCGGTGCTAGCACGGTCGGCCACCAAGCATCAACAATGGCAAAAACCTGTGCGACCGACCAAGCCAACTGGTGCGGGAACCGGACCCAGCCCACAGCCCGGGCCGGGCCATTGCTCAGCGGGATACCTGCGACGAGGCGTTGTTCAATATGACTGGAAAACAGGGGCGCGAAACCAGGGAGCACCAGCACCGGTACCTGCTCCCAATGCGGTAGTTGTGGCGCCATGATCGTGGACCAACTAGAAACCAGCGGCGGGTCAACGAGCTCGCGATCCAATCCGGTGATCGCGGTCAACTGGGCCGTTGGTGCACCAGATTCGTCGGTCACGGTGGCGGACCAGGTCGACATCGCGGAGCCTCGGTGGATCAACGCGGTGGTGACGCGCTGCACACCAACCAATACCGGCGCGTAGATCTGGCAGTTGAGCGACCGCACCAACCGCTGGCCATCATTTAACTCAGATCCAAAGCCGCCGCCGCTTTGGGCGGCAATAACACAATTGATAAGCGCCCCAATTGGTAATCCACCCCAGGCGCCACGGCCCTGTTGCCAGCCGTCGGGCACCACCCATTCGAAAACCCCGGCCGCGATTTCGGATACCGCGGTCGCCTTATCAAAATCACTGGACATTTCTCTTTTGCTCACAAGTTAGGTTGCACTACATCCATGAGACTTCAAGGGTACTGCCGAAACCGGAGGCAAGTGGGATCACTGTGATTCGCTCCGGAATGATCTTCTTCATCTCACTGACATGGCTGATCACCCCTACGGTGCGTCCGTCGGCCCGCAATCTGAGTAATTCAGCCATTACGTCATCTAGGCGATCCTGGTCGAGCGCGCCAAAGCCTTCGTCAACGAAGAGCATCCCGATCTCGATACCGCCAGCATGGGACTTGACGGTGTCAGCCAGCCCAAGTGCGAGCGAGAGCGAGGCGCAAAATGTCTCACCGCCCGAGAGGGTCTCGGTTCGCCTATTGGTCTCCGTCACTAGATCCCGGACTTCGAGGCCAAGTCCTAATAAGCGCTCTAATCCGGTTGCCCCTTCGGTATCAACTAGCTCGAATCGGCCCGCCAGCATCTGGCTAAGGCGAATATTGGCGGCCGAGATGACCTCATCGAACATCTGCTGAACCACGAACGCCTTCAGCGGCTGCATCATCGTGTTGGCTCCACGCCCGTTCAAGACATCCGCAATTCGAATAATGGGGCCGATCCGTGCGTCGAGATCATCCATTGCAACCGCCGCAGCCAGCAATTCGGCTCCCAAAGCCGCAACACCATCGGCCAGCTCCATTAGGGTCGCGTGGACACCATGCAGGCCTTTCTCACTCGCACTGCAGTCCGCTAGCAACTGCCGTGCCTCCGCGAGCGCTTCGGGGTCAACCACAACATCTGTTTCGGACGCGGCCTGCTGCGCCGCGGCCTTGATCTCGGCCGCTTGGCTAGCAGCCATGCTGGTACGGCGCACCATTTCTATTGCTGCCCGGGCCGCCTTCAACGCAGAAATACGTGCCGGTATATCCGCATCCGCTCCAAGCGCGTCGGCAATCTCCGCGAGCCCCCGCTGGTAAGCCTGCTCCTGCTCCAGTTGCAAAGTACCCAACCGCACCGCCTCGAGCTCTGACTGCCTTAACTCCTCGGTTACCTCGGTCAAGCGTTGTTGTAATTGCCGCAGAGCTTGATCAACTTCAACATCAACATCAACATCAACTTCAACGGCATCAGTCAATTCGCTGGCGGTCGACGTTACTACCCCTTCGGTGATTTGCTCCGCGGTCAGCACCACCTCGAGTTTTGCACTTTGCCCCTCGAGTTGGCGGCGGGTGGCATTTTTCCTTTCCAATTGCGCTCTTGCCTGTGCCAGATCCTGCTCGGACACCTGATCGACCGCCGCTTCGCGCGGTGCCGGATGCGCCAGGGATCCACACACCGGGCACGGCTCACCCGGCACCAGATGCCCGCTCAGCTCGGCCGAAAAGCCAGCTAGGCGTTGCTCGAAGAGCCGGTTTTGAAAGTCCGCCGCCGCGGTTACCTCAGACTCAACCCGCTGCTGCTCTCCTCGAAGGTGCGCGGCTAGTTCCTGCAACCTGGCCGGGATGACTTCGCCTCGCTCTGAACTTAGGACTTCGATGGTGTGGCGCAGGTCGAAAAAATCGCACTTAGTCTGCTTGATTGCAGCCTGCTGCGCTGGCATCGCAGCCACCCGCTTCTGCAAGTCCGTTAGGGCGCCAATTTCTTCCCCGACTTTATGAATCTCGAGATCACAATCCTCCGCAGCGGCAACCACGTCAATAATGTTCCGGTGCTCCGCAAGCAGTTCAACGGCACTTGCCCGCGCTGCAATGGCTTCATCAAATTTCACGCTCGCCGTGGTCGCCTTGGCTTCTAACTCGTGCGCCTTATCCAAATTGGCAACCAAGGCTGCCTGCTTCCTGGCTAATGCACCAGCCGCCTGCAGCTCGTCTTCCGCAATCGTAACCGCCTGCCGGCGCACCGAGAGCAGCTGCTCAACCGCCTGCGAAACACTTGTGCTACTGGCATCTTCGATGGCGTTGATCTGCTCAATTTCCGCAGCGTACGAAGGCGCGGATGCGCCGTGCGCGGTAAGACGCCCGATTAGCTGCTGGGCTGCATCGCGCTTTCGCCCCTGCGAAGCCACGCGATCACGCTCGGCAGCCCGCCGCTCCTCATCAAACTTCTCCTGAATTTGCGAGTACAGGCTCGTGGCGAAGATCCGTTCTAGAATCACCTGTCGGTCGGCGCTCTTTGCCCGCAGGAAAGTTGCGAACTCACCTTGTGGGAGCACCACCGTCTGCTGAAATTGATTCTTGTCCAACCCGATGGCCCTACTAATCTCCAGGCTTGCCTCACCGTGTCGGGTTGAAAGCGGCTCCCATGAGTTCGCGCCCGTCGAGCGCTCGATCCTCGTGGTCGCCGGCACCGTGGTCTGCCCGGCACCGCGCAGTTTTGGGCGCCCGAACTCTGGTGTCCGGCGCACCCGATATCGGCCCATCGCGGTGGTGAATTCGACTTCGGCAAAGGATTGGCTCGTGGCAGCCGCAAAGTTGGAGCGCAGCCGCTGCTTATCGGAACTTGACCCCGAGACATCTGCGTAGAGCGCGAAAACGAGGGCATCCAAGATCGTGGACTTACCCGCTCCCGTTGGGCCATCAATGATGAAAAGTGCACTGCCACCGAGGGCGTCGAAATCAATGACATGCTCCCCCGGATACGGGCCTAGTGCGCCAAAGCGCAAGATGTTGATTTGCATCAGTTGGCCTGCCCGCGAACAGCTTCATAGACAGCACGCAATAACTTGGCCTCATCGGCCGCCGGTGGTGCACCCGTCACCTTGGTGTAGAAATCGCCTATTAGCTCCAGTGGGTCCTTGCCCCGCGCATCACCTCGCCCCGTGCCCGCTAGGTCGTCACGACCCTCGGGGTCATAAATCTTGCGCAGGGCGTAAGGGAACACCTGATCAAGGCGGACATGCATCCGGTCCGGATACTGCGTATCAGTAACGATTAACTCGACGAAGTGGTCGCGCTCTGCTTCATATTTTTCACCCAGCAACTCGTCGATCCCGCCCCGTAGGCGGCTCATCGGCCGCGGCTGCGGGATACCGACTATTTCGATCGTCGGCGAACTACCGGAAGCGCCAATCTCAACGACTAAAACGCACTTGGTATGCAGTGCTTCGGAGATGGAATACCGCAGTAACGAGCCGCTGTAGGCGATCATCGGGTCCGTCGGCTGGACAACTTGCTGCCGGTGCAGGTGGCCAAGTGCCACATACGTCAACCCGCGGCCGGCAAATACCGAAGCCGGGATCCCCTGCACTCCGCCAACGGTCAAATCTCGTTCGCTCTCGGAAGTCTCCGCTTCGACGTTGACCGAAGCCACAAAGGCATGGCCAATCCCAACGGCCCGGTGCACCCTCCTCGCGGCGATATCGGCCTCGATGAGATCAAGTGCCGCGCCCATCACCGCCTCATGGCTGCGCTCGACCTTGGCCGCCGGCGTGCCAAAGACGTCGCGTGCGATATCTGGATCCAAATACGGCAGTGGATAGAGCGAGACAGACCCAAACTCATCGGTAATCTCAATCGCGGAGCCGACCTCGTCGAGTGAGCCGACCACATGGACAACGGGTTGCAAAACACCCGAGTAAATTGCCAGTCGATCACCACTGTCGTGATTTCCGGCGGTCACTACCGCGATGATCCCGGCGGCCGCAAGGCGCTCAATGGCCCCGTTGAAAATCCGCAGTGACTCAATGGGCGCGATGGCGCGGTCGAAAATATCTCCCGCGACCACGACGACATGAACTGAACGCGAAATCGCCAGATCGACAATGAAATCAATTGCTTGCTCCTGGGCCTCCTGCAACCCATAGCCGTGCAGGGTGCGCCCCAGGTGCCAATCCGAGGTGTGCAGGAGCCGCATGGTGCGACGCTATCGGGTTTCTATACCCCTGCCGACGTTACGGGGGTCGCGGAACCGGAATCGGTGACCGCGGCCGTGTCCGGCGTTGCGCTGTGAAGCGCCGACTTCTTCAGCCAATTTGACCACGGGATGTTCCATAGCCCACCCGGGCCATTCCATGGCTGCACGATTTGCCCGCCCGTCCTGGAGTAGATAACAACATCCCCAGAGACAGTATTGTCAAAGATCCACTTTGCGTCCGCCTCGAACATATTGGTGCAGCCGTGGGAGCCATTCCATTGCCCGATGCGCGAATATGCCCAGGGCGCCGCATGGATGAATTCACCGGTTGGCGTTAACCGGGTGTTCCAGGGCACATCAGGCAGGAAGTACTGCTCATCTGGGTCGGTGATATCAAGGGCCGCACTCGTGTAGGTGTGCAATGGCTCCTTGTCGACACTTATCACCTTTACCCCATTGGCGGTCTCCCATCCGGTGGTGCCCAGCGAAACCGGGAAGATTTTACGTTTCACCCCGTCGATGAAAACAGTCATCCTGTCGGTAGCACCATCAACTTTGATGACCACACTGTTGCCCGTGGCGAAGGAATAGATGCGTGCCAGCGCCATTGAGCCCACCAAATATGTGCTCCCGCTTTGACCCAGAACCGAATTGTCCAGTGTTGAAATGATGTTGATGGTCGAGTTACCTGGCCACCAGGTACGCGGTCGAAAAACTGCGGTGCGTTCATCCAGCCAACCCCAAGCCCCCGGAACCCCGCGCACTACGCCAACCTGATTGGTGGCGGTTACTAAGAGATTTCGCTCGACCGCAGATTTGTTGGGAATATCGCGACTGAAACGAAGTTTCGGCAAGGTGCCTACTCCAAGTCGCACGGTTGGGTTCGACACCCCGAGGTTGTTACTTGCCGCCGTGAAGGTCGCACCCACGCGTACCCGCGGCTTGGGCAGGACTTTGGGCTTATCCGCCGACCCATTGCCCGCCGGGACCCCAACCCCGGTGTTGCTCATTGCACCGGCACCGCTGGCATTGACCCCGCGCAGCACAACCGAGTAGGTCTGCCCGCTCGTCAAACTGCCCAACGGGCAGATCCCGGCGGTGCCGGCGCAGGTGAACCAATTGGTACCCCCGTCAAGTGAGACTTGGTACGAGGTAATTGGCGATCCGCCGTCAGTAAGTGGCGGTGCATAGATCACCTGTAGTTCGGTCGCGGCCGGGCCGGAGTTGACCGAGGTGATAGTCGGAGCCGACGGATAAGGTTCGGCGGCCAGTGCCGGGCCGGCACCGACACCTACCGCGCTGCCAACCGCGACCACGGTGGCAGACAACGTGGCGGCTACGACACCAACAAGTCGACGGGGAAGCATCCGCCTACTGTAAAACACTTTTCCGGCCGCTCTGACCACCTGGCTGGCCCAGTGCTTAGCCCGAGATGATGATCAGCCGTTCCTCGGTCATCTCGCGCACCGAGTAAGCCGGCCCTTCGCGGGTATTACCCGAATCCCGGATTCCGCCGTATGGCATGTGGTCGGCCCGCCACGTGGGCACCTCGTTTATCAGCACCCCGCCGAAGTCCAAGGTCCGCGCCGCCTGCAGTCCTTTGGCGATATCGGAAGTGAACACCGCAGCCTGCAGGCCATAACGGGTGTCATTGGCGATCTGCAGTGCGGTGTCGTAGGACTCGTAGGTCTGCACGGCCACCACCGGGCCGAATACCTCGAGGGCGCAGATATTCATCTCGGGCTTCGCGTTGACGATCACGGTCGGCCGCAGGACCCCATTGGCATCAAGATCTCCGCCGCAGGCCACCTGCCCCCCGGCTGCCACCGCCTCGCTGATCCACCCGACAACCCGGTCACGTTCGGTCCGGGAGATCAGTGCGGATACGTCGGTGGCCTCGGCCATCGGGTCACCGACCACCAGCTCATTTACGTTCGCAACCAGCTTCGTGACGAACTCATCGGCAATGCTCTGGTGCACGAGCACCCGCTGCGTGGAAATACATGATTGACCCGCGTGGGCAAATCCGGCCAATTTGATCTTCGCGGCAGCGGATGCCCAATCACCATCGGCCTCGATGATCACCGGTGCGTTGTTGCCAAGTTCGAGGCCTACCCGCTTACGCGGCGCCCGCGCCCGAATCCCCCAGCCCACATCTGGTGAGCCGGTGAAGCTGATAAGTGCTACATCCGGGTGATCAACCAGCGCATTGCCCACCGTGCCGCCGCTGCCCGTGACGATCTGCAGGTAGCCATCGGGCAAGCCGGCGTCGGCGAGCAACCGCGCCAGCAGGATTGACGAGAACGGGGTTTGCGATGCCGGCTTTAGCACCACCGCGCAGCCCGCCGCAATTGCCGGCCCCACTTTGTGCACTACCAAGTTGAGCGGGAAGTTAAATGGCGAGATCGCTCCGACTACCCCAACCGGCACCCGGAGGGTGAACCCGATCTTGCCGCCGCCAACCGCCGCGGCTTCCAACGGCACGGTGTCACCGGTCAGAGTGCGTGCCACCGCACTGGAGAACTGAAAAGTGGCGACCGCGCGATCAGCCTCCCCGCGCGCGGTCTTGAGCGGCTTGGCGGCCTCGCGGGCAATGGCAATCGCAAAGTCATCGCGGCGCTCGGCCATCAAGAGCGCGGCTCTATCCAAGATCTCAGCTCGTTGCCACTGGGCCAACGGCCGCTCATGCATTGCTTTGCGCGCGTATGCCACTGCCCGATCAACATCGGCCGAGGTCAATGCCGGCACCTGGCCTAAGTGTTCGCCATCAAATGGTGATTGCACGTCGATAACCGCGTCACCAAAGACCAACCCGCCAGCCAAGGGGACGGGGGTAACTTCGGTGGTGGAGATACCCGGGATGAGTTGAGTCGGGATGAGTTGGGTCATGACCGAAATCTAGACCGGTACGCTCCCGGTATGTCACCCAAAGGCGAAGTTCTCACTGTGACGAGCCTCACCAAGAGGTTCGGCAAGGTATCGGCCGTCCAAGATCTGTCGTTCACGGTGCAACCGGGCCGGGTGACCGGATTCCTCGGACCCAATGGCTCGGGTAAAACCACCACCTTGCGGTGCCTCCTTGGCTTAGTGCAGCCAACCAGCGGCAGGGCGCAGGTTGGCGGCCACGACTATCGCGAACTGCCTCATCCGGCGGCCATTGTCGGCGCAGCACTTGAAGCCAGTGGGTTTCACCCGGGGCGCACCGCCCGCGGTCACCTTCGGGTCATTACCGATGCGGCAGCACTACCAGCGGCCCGGGCCGATGAAGTTCTGGCTCTCGTGGGCCTGACCGAAGCGGCCGGTCGCAAGGTGGGTGGTTTCTCCCTCGGCATGCGCCAGCGCTTGGCCCTTGCGGCGGCCTTGGTCGGCGACCCCGGCGTGCTCATTTTGGACGAACCCGCAAATGGCCTTGATCCCGAGGGCATCGCTTGGCTTCGGAACTTCCTGCGGGCCCGCGCCGAGGAAGGGCGCACGGTCTTGGTCTCCAGCCATGTGCTCTCCGAAGTGCAGCAGACGGTGGATGACGTAGTCATCATCAGCAAAGGCCGGCTGGTGCAGACCGGCTCACTCGATGAACTCACCAGTGCCGGACTCATCCAAGTTCGGGTTAGAACACCGAATCTTGACGTCTTAAGGGCCGCCCTCGTCGCCGAGGCCGGCAGCACCAGCGTCAACATCTTTGATGTGAGCCCGGACGAGGTCCTGGTCAGCGGCCTGTCAGCGCCTGAGATCGGGAACCTTGCCTTAAGTAAACAGGTCGAGCTACATGAGCTCACGCCGGTCGGCACTGACCTCGAAGCACTCTTCTTAGAGCTAACCGCCGGCGGCAACCCAGGTGGTGCCGCATGATGTCGATGGTGCGTTCTGAGTTCCGCAAAGTAACCACCACCAAAGTGCTGCTTTGGCTAACTATTGCGGCGATCGCCTTCAGCGCCCTCAATGTCGTGCTGCTGGTCTTCTTGACACCACGGGCCATGGACATCGACCCCGAATTGAACCTATTGCTTGATCCCGCTTATGTGACGAACATTCTCGGGGCTGCCGGATCTTCCTCAATCTTCATTTTGATTCTCGGCATCATCGGGATGACGAGTGAGTACCGCCATATGACAATCACCTCAACCTTCCTGGCCACACCCAAGAGGCCCAGAGTGCTGATCGCCAAGGGCATCACCTACGCCATATTGGGTGCAGCACTTGGCCTTATCGCTTTCATCACTAGTCTCGCGGTGACCTTGATCGCACTGATGAGCGATGAACATGCGCCCGTGGATATCGTCACCGCCCTTCAGATTCTGGGCGGCGTTGTCCTCGCATTCGCGATCTATGCCTTCGTTGGGGTTTCAGTAGGCGCGCTCATTCGCAATCAGGTCGCAGCCATCGTCGGCGCCTTGGTGTGGGTGCTCATCGTTGAAGCGCTGCTTACCGTGTTCGTGGACTGGATCGGCAAGTGGCTACCAGGCGGCGCACTTAACGCCGTGCTCCAAACAACCAATGTCACCGGGCGCGGTGGCGAGGACATCTTGCCCACGGCCATCGGGGTGGTCGTGCTCCTTGGTTATGCAGTGCTGCTTGGCCTCCTGGCATCCCTGATCACGCTGCGTCGCGACATCACCTGACCTGCGAGCTTTCCCGGCGGGCACTCCGGTAAATCCGGGGTCGGCTTGGGTACTAAAGTTTGTAGGGGTGCAAGTCTATGCCGGCCGGTCACTTGGAATCTGAACTCACCTGAAGGGACACCGTGGTCACGGACGACGGGAGCGCAAGCAGTCAACGCAGGCAAGCGAATTTCGGTCCGAATGAATGGCTGGTTGACGAGATCTACCAGCAATACGTCACCGACAAATTCAGTGTTGATCCGGCTTGGTGGGAGTTCTTCGAGGGGTACTCCCCCAGTGACCAATCCCCGCTCAAAGCCCCGGTAACTAAGCCGGTAACTAAGCCGGTAACTAAGCCGGTCGCTAACCCGAAAGGCGCCACGTCCACCGCCATGGCGACCACTACGACGACCACGGTCCTAAAGGGCCCGGCTGCGCGCGTAGTGACCAACATGGAAGCCAGCCTCTCGGTGCCAACCGCTACCAGCGTGCGCTCGGTTCCGGCGAAGTTGCTGATCGACAACCGGGTGGTCATCAACAACCACCTCGCCCGCGGCCGGGGCGGCAAGATCTCGTTCACCCATGTCATCGGCTACGCGATCGTGCGGGCCACCCAGGACCTGCCTGCCCTGAACGCGGCGTACGCGCAGGTCGACGGCCTGCCCGTACTAGTAACAAATCCCAGCGTCAATCTGGGGCTAGCCATTGATCTGGCCAAGCCCGATGGCTCCCGCCAATTACTCGTCCCAAATATCAAAGGGGCGAGCGAGATGGACTTCGCCGCGTTCTGGGCCGCTTACGAGGACATCGTCCGCAAAGCTCGCAGCGGTAAGTTAACCGTTGACGATTTCGCCGGCACCACTGTGTCACTGACCAATCCGGGCACCATCGGAACAAACCACTCCGTCCCCCGACTGATGGTGGGGCAAGGCTGCATAGTCGGGGTCGGAGCCATGGAGTATCCACCCGAATGGGCCGGTGCCTCCGCGGAGACCATCGCTCGCAATGCGGTTTCGAAAATCATGACATTGACCTCAACCTATGACCACCGAGTCATCCAAGGTGCCCAGTCCGGTGAATTCCTCCGCCGAATCCACGAACTGCTTCTCGGGGCCGATGACTTCTTCGGCGAGATCTTCCGGTCCCTTCGCATCCCATACGAGCCGGTGCGCTGGGCCCGGGACATCTCGGCCAGCCACGAGACAGATCTCGGCAAGACAGTCAGGGTCCAGGAAATCATTCACGCCTACCGGGTGCGCGGGCACCTGATGGCAGACACCGACCCCCTCGAATACAAGCAGCGCAATCACATTGATCTTGACGTCCTCTCACATGATTTGACCCTTTGGGACTTAGACCGTGAATTTGCCACGGGTGGCTTCGGCGGCCGCCCGTTGATGAAACTCCGCGAAATCCTTGGCGTCCTGCGCGATTCCTACACGCGCACCGTCGGCATTGAGTACATGCACATCCAAGACCCCGAGCTACGTAAGTGGATTCAAGATCGCGTCGAGATTCCCCATGCCAAGCCTGAACGCGAAGAGCAACTGCGGATCCTGCACAAGTTGAACGAGGCCGAGGCACTCGAATCCTTCCTTCAGACTAAGTACGTTGGGCAGAAGCGCTTTTCCTTGGAGGGTGCGGAATCACTTATCCCACTACTTGATGCCGTACTTGACCAGGCAGCGAATCAGCACATCCTCGAGGTTGCCATCGGCATGCCACATCGCGGGCGCCTTAATGTGCTGACCAATATCGCCGGCAAGTCGTATGCGCAGGTTTTCCGCGAGTTTGAAGGCCAGTACGGCGAGGAGTCGGTGCAAGGGTCCGGTGACGTCAAGTACCACCTAGGCACAACCGGCACCTATACCGCGCGCGGCGGCGCGCAAACGGCTGTGTATTTGGCAGCCAACCCATCACATCTAGAAGCCGTGAACCCTGTTCTTGAAGGTATTGTCCGCGCCAAGCAAGACCTGCTCCCACTTGATCGCGTCTATGACATCTTGCCGATTCTGATGCACGGCGATGCCGCATTCGCTGGGCAAGGCGTAGTAGCCGAAACCTTGCACCTTTCCCAGCTGCAGGGCTACCGCACCGGCGGCACTGTCCATATCGTCGTGAACAATCAAGTTGGCTTCACGACCAGCCCGAAATACAGCCGGTCCTCGGTTTATGCCACCGACGTCGCCCGCATGGTGCAAGCACCGATCTTCCACGTCAATGGCGATGATCCAGAAGCCGTGGTTCGAGTTGCCCAATTGGCATTTGAGTTTCGACAGGCCTTCCATAAGGACGTCGTCGTCGATCTAGTGTGCTATCGCCGCCGAGGCCACAATGAAGCCGACGATCCCTCACTTACGCAGCCGCTGATGTATGCGATCATCGACAACAAGCGCTCAGTGCGCAAGCACTACACCGAGGGCCTGGTGGGGCGTGGTGACATCACCGTTGACGAGGCCGAGTCCGCATTGAAGCACTTCCAGGAGCAACTCGAGCTGATCTTCCAAGAAACCCGCAGCGAAGACGCCGCGGCATTTGGCACCCACGACCAGGACATCATCAGCGGAGGCCAGCGCGATCTTGAACTTCAGGGCCCAGCCGCTGAGGTGGTGTCCGGCATCACCACCAAGCAAATTGAAACCGTCATCGCATCGCAATTGACTATGCCCGCTGATTTCACGGTTCACCCCAGACTCGCACCCCAACTCCAACGCCGGGCCCAGATGGTTGCCGAGGATGCGATCGATTGGGGCATGGCCGAGGCACTTGCGGTCGGCTCCTTGCTGATGGAGGGGCGTACCGTGCGCCTCGCTGGGCAAGACTCAAGGCGCGGCACCTTCGGCCACCGACATATGGTCATCGTCGACAGGGAAACCGGCTGGCAATACAAACCACTTAAGCAATGCTATCGCGATAGCGCGAAGTTGTACGTGTATGACTCACTGCTTAGCGAGTTCGCGGCACTGGGATTTGAATATGGCTACTCGGTAGCCCGCCCTGATGCACTTGTCCTCTGGGAGGCCCAGTTCGGTGACTTCGCCGATGGGGCCCAGACCATTTTGGACGAATTCATCTCATCGGGGGAGCAAAAATGGGGGCAGCAGTCCGCCGTCACGCTGTTGCTGCCGCACGGGCAGGAGGGCCAAGGCCCAGACCACTCATCGGCTCGCGTCGAAAGATATCTGCAGCTTTGCGCCCAGGACAACATGACTGTTGCCATGCCGTCGACTCCGGCCTCCTACTTCCACCTGCTTCGCTGGCAGGTGCTCAGCAAACTCACCCGCCCACTAGTGATCTTCACTCCCAAATCACTTTTGCGCGCCAAGTTCGCGGTTTCAAGTAAGGCGGAATTCATTAGCGGACACTTCGAGCCAATGCTGCCAGACCCAGTTGTCGATCCAGCCGGCGTGACGACCGTTTTACTCTGCAGTGGCAAGGTCTACTACAACCTCATCGCGCACCGCGACGCTACTAATCGCCAAGACGTCGCGGTGATTCGCTTTGAGCGCCTCTACCCACTGCCTTACCGAACTCTGCCACCGGAGTTGGAAAAGATGCCAACTGCACAAATCCGGTGGGTCCAAGAGGAGCCGGCAAACCAAGGTGCTTGGAGCTTTATCGCGTTGAACCTCCCGGAGATAATCAATCGGCCGGTCTCGCTGATAAGCCGGGATAAGTCCTCATCCCCCGCGGTCGGATCCCATCACCGCCACGAAGTTGAGCAGGCAGCCTTGGTCGAACGCGCATTCGCGCCGTCAAACTAGCAGGGGTACCCATGTATTTCACCGATCGCGGAATTGAGGAGCTTAAAAGTAGGCGCGGGGATGAGTCGATCGCTGTCGCGGCCCTGGCTGAGCGACTGCGCGAGTTCGTCGATCTGTTTCCCGAATTCGAAACTCCAATTGAAAGATTCGCGACCTGGCTAGCGCGCGTAGCTGACGATGACGACTATGCCGATAACGAAGAATTCTGAGCGCAGAAGGCACCGGTCGCGGCTACGGCGACTCAACCAGGTAGGCAGAGAAAGTCAACTAGTGCGATTCGGCGACATCGGTAACCTAGGGGCGCCAGTAGGTTTCGGGCGTGGACTTGATCCTCCATGATGATCACCGGCCGATCACGCTCGACCGTTTTCAGGGCTCCCGCCAAGGCTTCCATCTCATGTTTTTCCACATCGATCTTCATGAACCCCACTGGAGCCGGAAAAGTCAGGTCGTCAATACGAATGCAGGTGATCACTTCGCCGGTGCCATCGATCGCCATCTCGGTGGCACCGACGTTCTTGGTCGGTGCCTTCATGCGGGCGGTACCAGGTGTGTTATCAGCAGCAACATTGTGCGCTACGACATTGCCGAATTTGGCGATATTGCGCGACAAGATCGCAAAGACCCGACGCTGCGGCTCAAAGGCGTGCACTTGGAGTGAGTTGCCGGCAAGGGTTACCGTGTGGGTGCCGATATTTGCCCCGACATCCAAGCTCACCTTGTTCGGATCGCAATACCGCTTTAGGTAAGGGTTGAGCCAGGACTCCCAGGATTGGCCAGACTCCAGGACCCGGGTAATGCAATCGTCAGCTGGGTCCACCTCAAGAGATATCACTGCCCCGACCTTTGGCTTTCGCCAGTATGACGTGAAAACGGCGGCCTGCTGCCGGGTCTCATTCCGGGCTAAATCGATTGCGCCAGCAAAGCCAAGCGCCTCGAACTTCTTCAAGCCCACTCCGATCGCACAGGGAATTCATCAGCGTGTCAACGATTAACGTGCTAATTGCCAAACCACCCAATGCTACCGCACCGTTAACACGAGCTTGCCGTGCACATCACCGCCTGCCATGGCTGCGAATGCCTCCGCCGCCTGCCCTATCTGGTATTCGCGGTCGATTACCGGGCGCACTCCGGTGCGAAGCAGCAAGTCCACAAGTTCTTGAAGCTCAGCGATGGTTCCCATGGTGGAGCCAACGATATTTAGTTGCAGGAAGAAAACCCGGTTAAGGTCAGCGGGTGGGTTGGCACCTGAGGTAGCGCCGGAAACCACGATGGTGCCACCCGGCCGCAATGACTTAAGTGAATGATCCCAAGTCGCCTCGCCAACGGTCTCCATTACGGCGGCCACTTTGCTCGGCAGTCGCTCACCAGTTTCGAAAACCGCGTCAGCCCCCAATTCCAGCGCCCAATCCCGCTTGCTCGCCGATCGCGACGTAACCCAGACTTTCCGGCCCAAGGCCTTGCCGAGCAAGACCAACGCGGTTGCCACTCCGCCGGCCGCACCTTGGATCAAAATTGTGTCGCCCGGGCTCGTGGCAGATTTGGTGGCAATCATTCGATACGCCGTCAGATAGGCGGTGGGCAGACAAGCGGCCTCGGCCCACGTTAACTCACCTGGCTTGTCGATTAAATTGCCCGCCGGCACATAGACCTGTTGCGCCATCGTCCCCGGGTAGATCTCGCTAAGCAGCGATCGCTTGACATCGAGGGTTTCGTCACCGCCCGAATTATCGCCGATCACCGCATGCACAATGACTTCACGGCCGCCTTCGGTGATCCCCGCAGCGTCCGAGCCCAAGACCATCGGTACCCGGTCGGCGGCCAGTGCTTGCCCCTTGAGCGACCAGATGTCGTGATGATTCAGGCTCGCGGCTTGCACCTGGACCGCGACCCACCCCGGTGGCGAACTCGGCAGCTCAAACTCGCCAACCCCAAGGCCGGCCAGCGGGTCATCACGGTTCACGGCGGCGGCATAGACGGCGAACATACGGCGAGCGTAGTGCCGTTGGTACGGTACGACACATGCGGTCATTAGCGAGTGATAATTACGCCGGAATCCACCCTGCTGTGCTGGCAGCAATTGGCGCCGCGAATATTGATCACGCCCCGGCGTACGGAAGCGACGCGATAACCGAACAGGCTGTCGAGGCATTTCGCCGGGAGCTTGGGTCTGAAGTTGAGGTATACCTGACCTTCAATGGCACGGGCGCCAATGTCGTCGGCCTCCAATCACTGATGCGCACCTGGGAGGCGGTTATCTGTGCAAGCACTGCCCATATCAATGTCGATGAGGGTGGTGCACCGGAAAAACTCCTTGGCTCGAAGATCATCGACCTGCAGACCTCCGACGGCAAACTGACCCCGGAGTTGATCAATGCTGTGGAGTGGCGCAACGGTGATGTGCACCAGTCACAGCCCAAGGTGGTCTTGGTCACCCAATCAACGGAGTACGGAACCTGCTACTCACCGGCCGAGATCAGGGCCATCGCTGATGCGGCACATGCTCGCGGCCTCGCTCTTTATCTAGACGGCGCCCGCATCGCAAATGCGGCGGCCAGTTTCAATGTATCTCTGCGAGCCATGACGACCGATGCCGGTGTTGACGTGATGTCATTTGGCGGGACTAAAAATGGGGCGATGTCGGCAGAGGCGGTTGTCGTTTTGAATCCCGCCCTGAATATCAGCACCGAACTTGGTTTCATCCGCAAGCAATACATGCAGTTGTCCAGCAAAATGCGTTTCACGTCAGCCCAATTCATTGCCTTGCTAAGCGATGAGCTTTGGCGAGTGAACGCTGCACACGCCAACTCCATGGCACAGCGCCTAGTGGCCGGCATCAAGGACTTACCTGGTTTGGTAATCACCCAACCCACTCAGGCCAATGCGGTTTTCGCACAGTTGCCGGCAGCTGCCATCCCAAAGTTACAGGCGCACACCCCGTTCTATGTGTGGAGTGAAAAAAATAGCGAAGTCCGCTGGGTTTGCTCTTGGGATACGACTCCCGCCGACATCGACGAGTTTGTCGACGCCGTTCGACTGCAACTTTCCTAGGCGCGGGCGACTTTGTCGGCGCGCGCGGCCGCGGCTACCGCAGCTGCCACCTCGCGACCCACCCGCGGGTCGAAGACACTGGGGATAACCATGCTGGTGGACAGATCCTCACCAACCACATTCGCAATCGCATTGGCAGCAGCTAACCGCATCATTGGCGTGATGCAGGAGGCGCGGACGTCTAAGGCCCCGCGGAAGATCCCTGGGAAGGCCAGCACATTGTTGATCTGATTCGGGAAGTCACTGCGCCCGGTCGCCACGACCACCGCATGCCTAGCCGCCAAATCCGGGTGAATCTCCGGGTTCGGGTTAGCAAGGGCGAAAATGATCGCGTTGGGCGCCAAGGTGGCAACCACCTCAGGTGGCACATTCCCGGCCGATAAGCCGATGAAGACATCCGCGCCACGAATGGCCTCTGCAATTGCCCCACTGATGCCCGCGCGATTGGTGCGACTCGCGAGATCTGCTTTCACTGAATTTAGGTCACCGCGAGTGGTCGATACGATGCCGTGCGAATCCGCGACCGAGATATCGCCAATGCCGGCGTCAAGCAGCATATTCGTAACGGCCACGCCCGCGGCCCCGGCACCGGATACCACCACGCGAAGTTGAGCAATGGTGCGTCCGGTGACCTTCGCCGCATTCAGCAAGGCCGCCAATACGACGATCGCCGTACCGTGCTGATCGTCATGGAAAATGGGAATATCAAGTAGTTGCTGTAGCCGTTTCTCAATTTCAAAGCACCTAGGAGCAGAGATGTCTTCAAGGTTGACGCCACCAAATGCCGGGGCGATTCGCACCACCGTTTCGATAATATCCTCGACGTCGGTGGTGTCGAGGCAGATCGGCACTGCGTTGACACCTCCGAAGTCCTTGAATAGCAGCGCCTTGCCTTCCATTACCGGCAATGCCCCGATCGGGCCGATATCACCAAGGCCAAGCACCGCGGTGCCGTCGGTGACAATCAGTACGGTATTTCCCTTCCAGGTGTACCGGTACGCAAGCTCAGGGTCTGACGCAAGTGCCTGCGAGACCCGTGCCACCCCGGGGGTATAGGCAAGTGCGAGGCCTTCGCGGTCGCGCACTTCGATGGTGGGGCGCACCTCGATTTTGCCACCCTCGTGCAGGGCGAAGACCTCGTCGGTCGGATCGGGCGGACTCACGGCTAAATCCTTAGCTAGCAGGTGTGGTACACGAAAGTTCTTGGAGTAAAGGCGATCGGGCCGGGGTATGGGCCGATAAAGACTAGGACACCGGTGCGGTAGACCCGATGATGTCACATCTTTCGACGACGTCGCAGTGGGAAGTACCGAAATGTGACACGCCCCACGATCGCGGAAGTGGCCACCGGGCCAAATGCCCTGCTGTCATCTGAGATTTGCCGGCTATCACCCTCGACCCACCAAAGCCCCGGGCCGGGCTGGTGGATCAACCGCTTAACGATTAACAGCTCCGGGCGCAGCGGGTGCCGAAGCATGACCACCTGGCCCGGCTGCACTTTCCTGGTGCGCCAGACCACCCAGTAGTCTCCGGTGCGCATGGCCGGTGCCATCGAAGGACCAATTATCTGCACGGTCGTGAACACCACCCCATCCTGCCCCCTGCCAAGTTCCCGGACTCGCACTAGGCTGGAGACTCCAACTTCTGGAAAGGGAACCCATGCTGAACCGCATCCTCGCCCCACGCTTTCTTCAGGCACGTCACGTCGCTTACGCGCACTGCGACCTGCCCTGTGGGATCTACGATCCAGCCCAAGCGCGCCTTGAAGCCGAATCGGTAAAAGCCTGCATGACCAAGTACCACGCTTCTGCTGACGGCGACTTCAAGGCTCGGGCAATCGCCATCAAGGAAGATCGCTCAAACATGGTCAAGGAACACCTCTGGGTGCTCTGGACCGACTACTTCAAGGCACCGCACTTTGAGAAGTACCCACAACTCAATGATCTCTTCAACCAGGCCACCAAATTGGCTGGCGCCGGGGGCACGAAGGGCACCGTCGACGTTGCGGTGGCCGATGAGCTACTGGCCAAGATCGACGAGATCTCGGCAATCTTTTGGGAGACCAAGGCCGCTTAGGCAATGAGCACCGGCCTGATCCGTCAGATCCGACCCGGAGATATTGACGAAGTATTGGAGTTGGTCCGCGAGCTTGCCGAATATGAGCAAGCCGCGGACCAACTCATTGCGACCCCCGAGAGTTACCAGCAACTTTTCTTTGACGCCAATCTCGCAGTTTTCGCCATTGTCATATAACACCCGGGCCCAGGCCACCAACTTGCAGGATTTGCGATCTACTTCCTGGATTTCTCAACTTGGCTCGGCAAGCACGGCATTTATCTGGAAGACCTTTATGTGCGGGCCCCCTACCGAGGCCACGGGTACGGAAAATCGCTGCTCGCCCAGCTGGCAAGTGAATGCATAGCCAATGGCTATGGGCGCTTGGAGTGGTGGGTCCTTGGCTGGAACGAGCCAGCCCTTGGCTTCTATCGCAGCATCGGTGCCGAGCCAATGACCGATTGGACAGTGCAGCGAATAACCGGCAATGACCTTGTGAATCTGGCAGGCTACGAGCATGAGCAGTGAAGATGTAGATTCGAACCGTCCGCCAAGTGACGTCACCTTGAGCTTTCGAGCAATTACCGCCAATGTGGCTCTGGCTCGGACAATGGCTGCGGCGATGGCCGCCCGCGCGCACTTGACGATCGATCAAATTGAGGATGTCCGGCTCGCAATTGACGAAGCGGTCTCACAGCTGGTCAACGACTGCGATGAGCAAACTCACGTGCATTGCTATTTCACCGAAACAGCGGGCACGCTGGTCATCCAAACCAGAGCAACTACCCGAAGTGGACAACCCCCGGCAACCGATACCTTCAGTTGGCTAGTGCTCGCGGCATTAGTTGATAAAGTAACGGCCGACGCCGATAACGGGCTTGTCCACCTTGAGCTGCGCATTACCCGCCCCGCCTCGGTGACGGTCTAGCCAAGCCCCATGGCTCAAGTTGTGACCGCGCACACCTTGACTGGCGGCTGGACTTCGGCAAAGCGAGATCGCGGCCGCTCTTTGTTCACCGAGTTGGCCAACCTGCCAGCCGGCAGCCCTGAGCACAAAGTCGTCCGCGATGAGCTGATCGAGATGCATATGCCACTCGTTGAGCATCTGGCACGCAGGTATCGCGATCGGGGCGAATCCCAAGAAGACCTAACCCAAGTTGGAATGCTGGGGTTGATCAAGGCCGTTGATAGATTTGAGGTAGCACGTGGATTGGAGTTCAGCACCTTCGCGACGCCAACAATTCTCGGAGAAATCAAAAGGCACTTCCGCGATCACGCTTGGGCCGTTCATATCCCTCGAAGCCTGCAGGCACGAAATATTGAGATTAATCACGCCATCGAATCATTGACCCGCGAGTTGAGCAGACCCCCCACCATCGCCGAACTTGCCAGGCGCACCAACCTTCAAGACGCCGAAGTCTTGGAGGCCATGGACGCAGGACGGGCATACACAGCTGCTTCGATCGATGCTGCCGCCGAGGCGAGTGGCGACGGGGATAGCCCTTACGACCGCGTCGGGGGAGCTGACCTAGCACTCGAAGCCTTGGAACTCCGAGAGTCATTTCGCCCTCTGCTTGCCGCGCTGCCAGAGCGCGAGCGGCAGATCGTCATGCTCAGGTTCTTTAAGAACCAGTCGCAGAGCCAAATAGCCGAACAGCTGGGCATTTCGCAGATGCATGTATCGCGCTTACTGGCAACAAGCCTCGCGCAGATTCGCGCAGGTATGACCGACACCTAGCCAGCCGTTTAGTCAGCTTTTGAGTCATTTACCGCAATTGCGCGACCAACTTGCGGTGTTAGCGCCACCACCCCACCCGCTAAAGCAAGTACCACCAAGGCCGCGCCCACCGCGCGCTCTGGTCCAGTTGAACTCTGCGCGACCGGGAACCCAACAAGTAGTGCAATGAGCTGGGCCAGGATAAATGGTGATCGGCTCCAGCGCTGCGCCCGTAGCCAACCGCGGGCGACTAGCAGCAAACCGACACCCAAGACCGCGAAAACCAAAATTTGAATGAACAGCGCCGGTCCACTTGAGACTTCCGCGGGCCCGGTCACGCCAACCCGGATCGCCTGCACCACGTCATAGAGCGCGTACCCGAGCAGACCTAGCCCCTCGGTGCCAGAGATCACCGCTAATGCCATCAGCGCCCGGCCCGGCGACTCAGAACGCATGGGGCAGAGCCTAGGGGCTTGCCAGCTTGTACCACCGGATGCCGCTATTAGAGTTATCTGGTGCGCGGACTTCTTGTTGTCAATCCGAAGGCAACCACCACCTCACCTCGGGTAACCGATGTGTTGATACACGCTCTGGCCGATGAACTAGATCTAGATGTGACAGTTACCAACTATCGCGGCCATGGGTTTGCCCTCGGGGCCCAAGCGCGAACTCAAGAACTCGATGTAGTGCTAACTCTCGGGGGCGACGGAGTGGTCAACGAAGTCGTCAACGGCATGTTAATTGAGGGGCCCGGGCCGGAAGTGCCGATGCTGGCCACCGTGCCGGGCGGCAGCGGCAATGTCTTCGCCCGCGCGCTGGGCCTGCCCAATGATCCGGTGGAGGCGACCGGGCAATTACTTGACGCACTGCGTGAACGACGCTTTCGCACCATCGGGCTAGGTACGGTCACCGGCCTAGACAACAGTGGCAACATCGACCCACAGCCGATCCGTTGGTTCACCGCCAATGCCGGTGTCGGGCTTGACGCCGAGATTATTACCGCGATGGAGCGACTGCGCGGCACCGGCGAGACCGCCACCCCAACCCGCTACTTACGCACGGCGCTACACGAGTTCTTCCTGCGCACCGATCGAAAGCATCCAGCGCTAACCCTGCACCGCCCTGGCATCGATCCCGTTTCCGGTGTGTTCATGGCCGTCGTGCAAAACACCTCCCCTTGGACGTACTTTGGCACCTGGCCCATTGACCCGTGCCCGCAGGCAACCTTCGAAACCGGCCTAGATGTCTTCGCGCTCCGGGCGCTGCGGGTAGCAGCCGCAATGCGGGCCACCCGGCGCATGGTGATGAGTTCGCGGGCCGGCTCCAGCCGCAAGGCCATGGTGGTCTGGCATGACCAAAACCAATTTACGATCACCGCCGACCGACCGATTCCCATCCAAATCGATGGGGAATCTGGGGGCCAGGTCACCGAGGTGACTTTTACTTCGGTGCCCGCTGCCCTGCGGGCCATGGTCTAGGCCCAGCCCACGCCCCGTACCGCCACGCCGGCCCTCCTCGGACCCGATAATTCGAACATTTAGCCCATAAAGTGACTTACCTGACAGGTTCTTTCGCCATTCCACGGCCTTTCCCCTTGCTCCAAGGGGGTTCGTCTGACAACCTTAGACAGTAATTTGCTGCAATGTGCCGGCGATCTTCCCCCGGGAACACTCAGGTGACCCCTGAAACTGCCCAAGACGCGCCGGCACGTGAAAGCAATCACGAGCCCCGGTAACCCCGGGGGCGAAGCGGTTTGGAGTGGGTGCGCATGGATTGGCGTCACGAGTCCGCCTGCCGTGACGAAGACCCAGAATTGTTCTTTCCGATCGGTAACACCGGACCGGCCCTGGTCCAGATCGAGGAAGCCAAACTGGTTTGCCGTCGCTGCAGCGTCGTTGACGAATGCCTGCGCTGGGCACTGGAGACCGGTCAAGATGCCGGGGTCTGGGGCGGTCTTAGTGAAGATGAGCGCCGCGCCCTCAAACGTCGCAATGCCAGATTGCGCGCGCGTACGAACGTCTAAGGCACCGGTTGCGGGATCTCTACAAGGGCTACGGCACCGCCATTTTCATCATTTTCAATCAAGAAGGTGCCACGTAGTTCGCCAGTAGCAAGGGAATGCACAATTTGCAGCCCGAGCCCGGCGTCCGCAGTTTCGAAGCCAGCTGGTAGCCCGATGCCGTCATCGCGGACCACAACTCGCACCTGGCCTGCGATCTGGCTTATTGCTACCGTGATTGTCGTTGCATGTGCATGCTCGATAGCGTTTTGCAGCAACTCCGAGATACTCATCGCCAGTGGGGTCGCCTGCTCACTCGGTAATGCACTACAGCTGCCTACCCGATTGATCGTGGGCACCGTGGCGGCATAGGCCGAGGCCAATTCGCCCATCAGACCAATGATGCGATCGATGACTTCATCAAAAGCCACGGATTCACCTGCTTCACGGGACAAAATCTCGTGCACCACGGCAATTGCACCAACGCGCAATTCCGCCTCGCCCAGAGCCGCCTTGGTTTCGGAACTTTCCGCCCGCCGGCCTTGTAATCGCAGCAGCGCCGCAACTGTCTGGAGATTGTTCTTTACCCGATGATGAATCTCGCGGATAGTGGCATCCTTGGAGACCAGTGCACGCTCCCGCCCGCGAATATCAGTGACATCACGCAGCAGCACCAAAGTCCCGAAAACCTCGTCATTCGATTGCAGCGGAATACCTTGAATCAAAATCGTGGCAATACTGTTTTCAATATCTGCTCGGCCCGCAGCCTGCCCACCGGCAATCCGCATCAAGGCCTCATCTATCGGAGCTGGCCGGCGTGAAAGGTGAGTGAGGATCGGTTTCAGCTCCTTGCCCACCAGTTCGGAAGTCAAGCCCAAGCGGTGTACAGCGCTCACCGCATTAGGGCTCGAGTAGGTGACAATCCCAGCCGCGTCAAGTCGGATCAGGCCATCGCCCACCCGCGGGGAATCCGCGGACTCGTCGATGACCGTGAGCGCCGGGAAGGTGCCATCAACGAGCATGCGCAGTAAGTCATCAGCTGTCTGCAAGTAGATCTCTTCAAGTTTGCCCGCCACCCGAGGTTGCGCAGACGAATGTCGAGCAACAACGGCAATTACTCGATCACCAAAGTGCACGGGGTATGCGTGCTCGACGCAGTGCCCAAATGCCAGCGCCTGATCTATATCTGGGAAACGGCCGCGAGGGGCGAAGTCCCCAACAACATCATCCGGCACCCGGGTCGGCGCCGTGGTCGGTCGCACCTGCGCCACCGCAACCAATCCACCGTCATTCCAGGTTGGTAGCCAAAGCACTAGGTCACTTAAAGCCAAGTCGGCGAGTAGTGGCCACTCCCCGACAATGGCGTGCAGGCGATCAATCTCAGCATCCGACAAATCTGTGCGCTCACTGGCAAGTCTGGCCACCGTCGACATCTGCGAAGTCTAAGGCGTCGCCATTGAACAGCATTTTGGGTACGGTTGGCGGATGAACGGGCACGGGGGCACCCACGCTATTGACGCAGCCGTTGCAAGTGGCGTCGAGCACCTGTTCACCCTTAGTGGCGCGCATGTGTTCCCGCTTTATGATGCCGCAGTCGGCGGCAAAGAGTCGGTGCTGGCCGCTGGCAGTCCGCGGGTCGCCGAGCGCGATGGGCCGGTGCGACTCATTGATGTCCGACACGAACAGACCGCAGTATTCGCGGCCGAGGCAATGGGCAAACTGACCCGAACGCCAGGCTTTGCCGCACTAACCGCCGGGCCCGGCATCACCAATGGCATCAGCGCCATCACCGGCGCGTTTTTTAATGGTTCTCCGTTGGTGGTGCTGGGCGGGCGGGCCCCTGACACCCGCTGGGGATCTGGCGCATTACAAGAACTTGATCAACCACCAATGCTCGCGAATGTAACTAAAAGGGCCTTCACTATCCATGATCCTGCCACTATTCGAACGCAGGTACAGGGGGCCTTTGACCTAGCGCGCGCACCGCATCGGGGCCCGGTATTCGTGGACGTCCCGATGGACACCTTGTTCAGTTGGTCCGATGTGCCTGCTCCCACGCTCACCGTCGCACAGCAGGTAGCACCCGACCCAGACTTGATTTCGGCGGCCGCAGAGCAAATCAGCAACTCCCGACACCCCGTTGTCATCATCGGCGGCGATGTCTGGCAGGGAAATGCCGTTGAGCAAGCGCAAGAGTTCATTCGCGGGTTAGGCCTGCCAACTATCACCAACGGCATGGGCCGCGGAATTTTGCCGCCTACCGATCCCCAACTTGTCACGCGGGCTCGATCAGATGCGTTTGCGCATTGCGACTTGGTTATCGTCATTGGGACACCACTTGATTTTCGACTTGGCTACGGGAGTTTCGGTGATCCACCCGCAGCGGTTTTGCATCTGGTGGATTCCCAATCACAGATGTCATACCATGCCCCGAATGCGCTGACGATCGTCGGTGATCTAGGACTGGCAATGCACGCCATCAAGAGTGCCGTGCCGCGCAGGGATTTCACCGGCTGGTGCACGCAATTGCGCGACCTGTCCCTTGCCGCAATTGCTAACGATCATGAACTCTTCGCAGACAACAACTCACCAATTCACCCGGCTCGTATTTACGGGGACCTCCTACCGCGGTTGACTCCTGACAGCGTGGTGATTGGCGATGGCGGTGACTTCGTGTCCTTTGCCGGCAAGTTTGTCGAGCCCGTGCAACCGGGGCGCTGGCTGGATCCGGGGCCGTACGGCTGTCTTGGCACCGGGCCTGGCTATGCAATGGCAGCACGCCTCGTTAATCCATCAGCACCTGTTTTCTTGCTGATGGGTGACGGGGCAGCCGGCTTCTCGATCATGGACATGGAGTCGCTGGTTCGTCATCAACTACCGGTAGTCATCATCATCGGCAACAATCAAGGCTGGGCATTGGAGAAGCAGCCAATGCGATTCCTTTATGGGTATGACGTCATCGCTGACCTACCAGCTACGCGGTATGACACGATTATGCAAGCACTCGGTGGCGACGGTGAACTAGTTGACGAGGCCCAAGGGATTGGGCCCGCACTGGATCGGGCAATGAACTCCAAATTACCCTACGTGGTCAATATCCTGACCGACCCTGAAGCAAGCTATCCGCGCAGCACCACCGGAATCTAACCGAGCCTCGAACTACCAAAAATGCAGGCGCGATAGGGGCACCCTCGCTACCGGCTCCCCCGCTAGCCGCTCGCCGCGCCAGGACACCGCACTGCCGTCCGGTGCCACGGCAACCGGACCGAGTTCCCCATGCGAGATGAGGTCACTGGCACGGATCGTCCGGCATCCCTTGACCGCTAACGCACGCCGAGCAGTTGGCGCGGGGCCTTCGGCGAGCGCCTGCTGGTTCGACAGGAGAAATGACAGATCCGCTGGCACCGCCCCAAATGCACCGAACTGCTCACCTAGCACCAGGGGCTCTGCCGAGTCGATACTCGCATTGGGATCACCGACCACCCCCCAGGCCGGGAAACCACCCTTGAGGATCAAAGTGGGTTTGGCCGCAAACGCCGATGGCCGCCACAGCACTATGTCGGCAAGTAAGCCCGGCGCGATACTGCCAACCTCATGGGCGATGCCATGGGCCAGGGCCGGGTTGATAGTTATCTTGGCTAGGTACCTAAGGATGCGATCGTTGTCGTCAACACGCTCATCCGCACCCGCGTTCATTACCCCAGCCATCGCAAAAGTACGCCACCAAGTTTCTCCGGCCCGACCCATGCCCTGAGCATCCGATGAAGTCATTGAAATGACCCCGAGGTCATGCAACTTGTTTTCGGCAGCCATCGTGACGCCGCGCACCCGGGCTGAGGCAATTCGAACATCACGATCATCACCATGGTCGAGGCTGTGAACCAGCATGAGCATGTCGAGATGCTCTGCGAGGGCATTTACCCCGTAGGGCAGGGTGGGATTGGTCGAAGAAGTCAAGATATTGTCACGGCCGGCAAGTGTCAGCACATCGGGAGCATGGCCACCGCCGCAGCCTTCAACATGGAATGCATGGATAGTTCGGCCATCGATGACCGCGATGGTGTCGGCCACCGACAAAGTCTCATTCAAGCCGTCAGTGTGCAGCGCCACCTGAAAATCCGCGTCTGCTGCGCAGCGGAGCGCGGTGTCGATGGTGCGCAGGGTGGCACCGGTGTCCTCATGAACTTTCAGGCCGCAGATATGGGCCAAGACCGCCTCCGTCAAGGTGGTGTCAACCGATGAAGAGGCCCGGCCCAAGATGCCGATATTTAGCGGAAAGGCGTCCATCGCGCGCATCGCCCGCCCTAGAACCCACGGCGAACTGACTCCTACCCCCCACATCGGCCCCGCCTCTTGCCCGATCACCGTGGTGACCCCGGAGGCGATTTCGGCATCAAGGACCCGCGGACTCAGCGTGTGAACATGGGTATCGATGCCGCCCGCGGTAGCGATTAGCCCATCGCCGGGGATGATCACGGTACCCGCGCCCACGACTATGTCGATACCACTTGCGACATTGGGATTGCCGGCTTTCCCGATTGCCGATATCCGCCCAGCGCGAATCCCAATACTAGCAACCCGGACACCTGAAACGGCATCCAAAACAACTACA
Source organism: Actinomycetota bacterium (assembly GCA_005798555.1). Lineage (GTDB taxonomy): Bacteria > Actinomycetota > Actinomycetes > S36-B12 > S36-B12. The sequence goes on along the minus strand of SYJA01000036.1, from coordinate 2,073 downwards.
TTTGTAATGACCACATCGCAGGACTCAGCAGTCGTGACCGGGTGCAGCCCGATCCCATCACGCCCGGTGTTGCCAAAGCCCACCTGGAATTCATCACCTGCATCCTTGACCCGATCAGGGATGCGCAGCCGTAAACCAGTGTCGCCAAGATCTAGGGTATCGCCGGTGACGAAACCATAATTACTCACCGGAGGTGCCCCATTAAATTCGCAACGGCGGACTCCGCGCGCTCGATTGACCCAACTTCCAAGCCACCTACGACGTCTAGGTAGCCGCAATCTCGCAGCGTCGAAAGTGCGCGATCACGCACCGCGGGATCAGCCAATGATCCATCAATGACGCCGGTGTTCCCGACCATGATGCGCTCACCCCCAATCGGGCGCATGGGCAAGGAGATGCGCTCATTCGGGCTCAGCCAGATCACTGACCCGGTGTCGATAGCCAACCTGTTGCCATACGCGGCAGCGCGGTCCAAGCGCAGGCGCGGGTTCACTTCGGCTAAATGAACGTGTGACGTGATGCCAATCGAAGTGGCCGCCTCATTGACTATCGTGATGAGATCACCCGCTCGCGCATCTGAATGGGCAGCCGGCGCCGGCTCAGCGCAGCCGAATGGATTACGCACGATCACCAATCGGGTGCCGTCGTCGAATCTGGCCTCAACTCGCACCTCGGTGAGTACCGAAAGCACCTCGGGGAGCACATCGTCAGCCTTGAGTAACCCCGCAGCGCCATCGCGCGCATCGAGCAGCGACAGGCCATCCCTCGCGAACTCGCATACGGCATTTGCGATTATCGCGGTGGTTTCAGGAACATTTAGGCGCAGGCCCCGCGCCTTGCGTTGCCAGGCTAACTGTGATTGCGTGAAAAGCAGAAGTCGATCTGACTCCCCCGGGGTCAGTGCCATTTATTGCATCCCTTCACTGCCAAACACGGTGGCCATCTGCCCAGGTTCCGAGCACAGCGATGTTCTCGATCTGCATCGGGTCAACGACGCGCGGATCGGCCGCCAGCCAGACTAAATCGGCTCTGGCACCTGGCCGAATAACCCCGCCGCTTTCGTCCCCGGCCTGAAAGGCCACCCCCGAGGTGTATGCGAGTAGTGCCTCCTCGACAGTCAAGCACTCCTGTGGCATCCAGGTAGGTCCGGTCGGCGTCATTTTGCGCGTCACGGCCACTTGAATACCGGCAAGTGGTGCGTAAGTGGTGACGGGCCAATCACTACCGAAGGAGATGGGAGCACCACTTCGCAAAATCGTGCCAATCATGAATTGGCGGTTGGTCCGCTCCGCGCCCAACCGGGGTTCGGTTAATTCAGTTTGCCAAGAGTCAAACTTTGCCCAGTACGGCTCGAAGTTCGCAATCACGCCAAGCTCGGCGAATCGCCCGATGTCGGCGTCCGCAACTAACTGGGTGTGCGCGATGACCGGTCGCCGATCACGTGCACCGTTGAGTATGCTCGCATGCTCGATGGCATCCAGCGCCATCCGAGCCGCACCATCGCCTATGGCGTGAATATGTGTCTGGAAGCCAAGAGCATCGATCGCCGCGACCGCGCTCTTTAGTTCATCGGGTTGCCAGTTTGGCATGCCCTTGGAATGTGGGCAGTCACAATACGGTTCAAGTAGTGCACCCGTTGCCGACTCGATCACTCCATCGGCGAAAAACTTGATGGTATTCGCCACCAGCCTCGGTGAGCCGGCGCCACTAACTTGCACTCGGGCGGCGACAAATTGTTCGACTTGATCACGCCACGTATTCGGATCGGCCCATAGTGCCATCGCCACGCGACAGGTAACCAGGCCACTTCGATCCGCTTCGATCCAGGTGTCAACATCGGTTGCCTCCACCCAGGCGTCTTGAATCCAGGTCAGGCCGGCAGCGGCAAAGCACTCGTTCGCGTGCGCGATTGCGGCCAGGCGGGTCTTGAGCTCCACCTCCGGCAACAATGCATAAACCGGTCGCCAGGCTCCCCACTCCCGCAAGGTGCCGGTTGGGTCGCCAAATTCGTCGAGCACAATCTCACCGTCATGTGGTTGCACCAGGCCACGCTGGTACCCGGCTCGACGCAAG
>SYJA01000035.1 GCA_005798555.1 Actinomycetota bacterium | reverse complement strand
CGTTCTCCGGCAAGGATCCGTCGAAAGTCGACCGGTCAGCTGCGTATGCGATGCGCTGGGTGGCGAAAAACGTGGTTGCTGCAGGTTTAGCAACCCGCTGCGAGGTGCAGGTTGCCTACGCCATCGGCAAGGCTCATCCAGTTGGCGTGTTTGTCGAGACCTTCGGCACCGGCATCATCGGTGATGAGGCTATCCAAGAGGCCGTCCTGCGGGTATTTGACCTGCGGCCGGCGGCGATCATTCGCGACCTGGATTTGCTGCGGCCCATCTTCCGCGTGGCGAGCGCCTATGGCCACTTCGGCCGCCCGCAGGGCACGAATGAATTGCTTGACGCGGATCAGCCAGCACTTCGGTCGCAGGTGAGCCCGACATTCACCTGGGAGAACACCGACCGCACCGAGGACTTACGGACCGTTGCCGGGGTGTGACTCCTGCGACCAATCCCTCGCAAGACCAACTGACACTGCTGTCAGCGGGGGGTAAGGCGCCCGGCCGAAGGCCCAGAATGGTGCCCGCGGCGCCGGTGGTTCTCGCGCAGGGACTACCGATCGCGCAAGTGCGAATCGACTCGCCGCTGCCGCAACTTGATCGGGTTTTCGACTACACCACCCCGCAGCAATTAGATGATTTGGTGCAACCAGGGGTCCGGGTTCGAGTTCGCTTTGCCGGGCGATTGGTAACCGGGTTTGTGGTTGGCCGGGTGTCGGAAAGCTCCGCCGGCAAGTCACTTCGGCCCATTGAGCGGGTGCTTTCCGGCGAACGCGTCCTCACCCCGCAGATTGCCGAGTTAGTGGCGGCCGTTGCTGAACACTATGCCGGGACCTTTTCCGATGTAGTTCGCAGCGCGGTGCCGCCTAGGCACGCCCGGGCTGAGTCCTTGCAGTTCGAGCTTTCCACATTGACGGTTAAGGCAACGGCGCAAGATGCCACCCGATGGGGCCGCTACACCAATGGGGCAGCGTTATTGCGACGACTGCAAAGTGGTAAATCAGCGAATACTCGTGGCGTGTGGAGTGCGGCGCCGGCCCACCCCTGGTACCAAGACATCGCAGCCTTGGTTCGAGCCGCCCTGGAACCGCCGTTTGGCTCCGCGATCGTAGTGCTGCCCGATGCACACGACGTCGATTTGCTCACACGTGAACTTGCCGAACTACGTGATATCACTGCGGTACTCACCGCCGATCAAGGACCAGAACGTCGCTACCGTGAGTTTCTTCGCACCTTGCGCGGCTCGGCGAGGCTGGTGATCGGCACGAGGGCAGCGGTCTTCGCCCCGGTTTCGGACCTGCGGCTTATCGTGGTTTGGGACGATCAAGATGACTCCCTTTGGGAACCGCATGCGCCATATTGGAATGCCCGTGACGTAGCTGCCCTGCGTTCAGCTACCCAGGGCTGCGCCCTGCTGGTGGGTGCGCCAGCAAGGAGTGTTGAGACCCAGCTTTGGTGTGAGCAGGGGTGGGCGAAGTCATTGGCTGCGACCCGCGAAGTGATTTCCGCAACGGCGCCGGTGGTACGAGCGCTGGAGCAAGATGATTTAGAACGTGATGTTGCTGCGGCCACGGCGCGGCTACCGCATATGGCGTGGCTCGCGGCAAAAACCGGCTTGGAGTCAGGCCCGGTGCTAGTTCAGGTACCGCGGCGCGGCTATCTGCCGACTCTTAGCTGCCAAAACTGCCGGACGCCAGCACGGTGTGCATGTGGTGGCCTACTCGGGCAAGGTATTGACCAGAGCATTCCAGCCTGTACCTGGTGTGGGGTACCTGCAACCAATTGGCAGTGCAAGGTCTGTGGTGAAACCAAATTGCGCGCGGTGGCAATCGGGGTGGAGCGCACCGCGGAGGAATTCGGCCGGGCATTTGCGTCAACCAAGATTATTTGGTCGCAGTCCGCTGCAATGCGCCGGACGGTCGGTGCCGCACCAGCCTTGGTTATTGCGACACCTGGTGCCGAACCGGTAGCAGACGGTGGCTACGTCGCGGTAATTATCTTGGATGCACGTGGGCAATTGCAGCGTCCGCAACTGCAGGCAACCGTGGAGGCCGCTCGGCGCTGGTTTGGCGCAGCGCTGCTAGCCCGGCCCCGTGCGCCACTGGTAATCACCGCTGACACCACCGAGCCGGTGGTGCAGGCCTTGATCCGGTGGGATGCGCCCGGCTTTGCCCAGCGTGAACTCGCCGACCGCGTTGGCGCCGGTTTACTCCCTAGTACCCGCATGGCGGTCTTGAGCGGCGCACCGACTGATCTCAGCGATGCCTTGTCGATGTTGACAGTTGATCATCGAGTTCTCGGCCCGACCGACGGCAGTTGCATAGTTGTCGTGCGCCGTGAGCTTGGGCCCGTATTAAGTGAGCAACTGCGGGCTATTTCGGCGGCCAGGGCAACGAAGAGCGCGGGCAAGCCCGTCAATGTGGTGCTTGATCCCCGTGAACCCGTTGCCAAGGCGAGCCCACCAATAGCCAGGGCATAAAAACCGGGGCCGTAGAATCTGCTCATGGCAGTTCAACCCATTCGACTCTTCGGCGATCCGGTGCTTCGCACACCGGCCGCTGCTGTCGAGACGTTTGACAAAGAGTTACGTAAACTCGTGGCCGACCTGACTGACACCATGCAAGAAGCACCGGGTGCGGGCTTGGCAGCCCCCCAGATTGGTGTGCTGCTGCGCGTTTTCACCTACTGGGTGGATGACGAACTTGGCCACCTGATAAACCCGGAGCTGGTGTTGTCAGATGAGATTCAAGAGGGTGAGGAGGGTTGCCTCTCACTTCCGGATCTTGCATTTGACACCAAGCGTGCCCAAACTGTTGTGGCCCGCGGCATGAATATGCACGGGGAGCCGATTGTGATTGAGGGCAGTGATCTGCTGGCCCGGTGCGTGCAGCATGAAACAGATCATCTAGACGGGATTATGTTCATAGATCGCTTGGATCCACAGGCTCGCCGCGAGGCTATGCGCCTTGTGCGTGAATCAGAGTGGTTCGGCAATCCGGCTCCTACGGTGCAACTGAGCCCACATGCCCTTTCGGCCCGGTGGCTGTAGCCGGTGCGTTGTATTTTTGCGGGCACACCCGCTGTCGCAGCAGTAGCACTGCAAGCGATATTGGATTCACCCCATGAGGTGGTCGCGGTAATCACCCGCCCGCCCGCGCGCACCGGCAGGGGGCGGGGGCTGGCACCGAGCGAAGTCTCGGTACTGGCAAGTGCGATGGGCATACCGGTCCTGACACCGACCAACTTGCAAGACCAGGACTTCGCAATGCAATTGCGTGAACTCCGGCCCGATTGCTGTCCGGTGGTGGCCTATGGCGCGCTCGTGCCACCGTTGCTATTGGATATCCCGGTGCACGGGTGGGTTAACCTGCACTTTTCTTTGCTTCCAGCTTGGCGTGGTGCCGCCCCGGTTCAGTGGGCGTTGCTCGCCGGCGATGCCGTTACGGGTGCGACCACATTTAGTCTGGCGGCGGGACTTGATACCGGTCCCGTCTTCGGCACCGTGACCGAACCGATCGAGGTGGGCGATACCGCGGGTGGCTTGCTCGAGCGACTCGCGGTGTCCGGCGGGCAGTTGCTCGTCGCGACCCTAGACGCTTTGGCTACCGGCTCGATCGAGGCGGTGCCGCAACGTGCTTTCGATATCAGTTATGCACCGAAACTTTCGACAGGTGATGCCCGGATTAGGTGGACTGATCCGTGGGTTGGTGTGGATCGGCGGATCCGCGCAACCACGCCAACCCCCGGGCCCTGGACGATGCTCGATGGTGAGCGCATCAAGCTCGGACCAATCTGTGCCGCGGGGGTTGCAATTGATTTCGCGCTGCCGCCTGGGCAAGTAGCCGTGGTCGACGGCGCGGTCTTGGTTGGCACTGCCACCGAGCCGGCGCATCTTGATCTTGTGCAGCCGGCCGGTGCGAAAATGATGCCCGCTGGTGATTGGCTGCGCGGGCTGCGAACTTCAACGCCGATGTTTCAGTGAGTGTTGACCCGGCCCGCAAGGCGGCCCTTGAAGTCCTGCGCAGCGTGCGCGAGGCGGACTCCTATGCGAATTTGATCATGCCAGGGGTGTTGGCGCGAATGTCGCTGAGCGGGCGAGATGCGGGGTTCGCAACGGAGCTTGCCTATGGCACCTTGCGTTGGCAAGGGCTCTACGACGCAGTATTGGCGACCCGTGTTTCGCGTCCGTGGGCCGAAGTTGATGCTGATATGCAGGCTGTGCTGAGGCTAGGAGTGCATCAGTTACTGAACATGCGGGTACCCTCGCACGCTGCCGTTGATTCCTCATGTGAGCTAGCGCGAAGTCTAGGCGCACCTGGTGGTGCTCCAGCCCGAGCCGGTTTCGCAAATGCCATCCTCCGGAAAGTGGCCGCGCATGACTTTGACTATTGGGTCAACTCGGTTGCCGCACTTAGTGGTATTGAAGGCTTGGCCACGCGATGGTCGCATCCGGCTTGGATAGTTCGCGCATTTCAAGATGCATTAGGTGATAGGCGCACCGAGTTGCCGGCGCTGCTCGCTGCAGACAATGAACCTGCGCACCCGGTATTGGTCGCGCGTCCAGGTCGCATCGACCCCGAAGTTCTATTGGTGCGCCCGGAGGTATCGCCAGGCCGGTACTCACCGTTGGCCGCTGTTCTTCTCAGTGGTGCGCCAGATGCCCTTGACATAGTAAGAAGTGGCGCGGTCGGAGTGCAGGATGAAGGCAGCCAATTGGTCGCACTTGCGCTGACTCGGGCGGCGGTGTCGCAGCCAGAGACCGCATGGCTGGATATGTGCGCTGGCCCCGGGGGCAAAGCGGCTGTCCTGGCAGGCATTGCCGAAATGCGCGGAATATCCTTCACCGCCGTTGAACTACATCCGCACCGCGCACATTTAGTGAAACGGGCACTGGGCGAGGTCCCCGCAGAAATAATCGTCGGTGATGCCATCGATGCCCCGTGGGGTGCGCAACTCTTCGATCGGATCTTGATTGATGCACCATGCACCGGTCTTGGTGCGTTGCGTCGGCGTCCGGAGGCTAGGTGGCGTAAATCCCCGGCCGACCTGTCAACCCTTGGCCCACTCCAGCGCGCGCTACTAAAGTCCGCTATCGCGGCGACCCGACCCGGGGGAGTGATCATCTATGCCACCTGCTCACCGCACCTGGCTGAAACCGAATTTGTGGTTGCTGATGTGATGTCTGGGCAGCCCCAGGTGGTCGTCGAGGATGCGCGGGAGTTGCTGCCTGAGGTCAGTGATGTCGGCGCCGGTCCCTTCGTGCAACTGTGGCCGCATCGCCATGGCACCGATGCGATGTTCTTTGCACTCCTGCGCAGAACCGCCTAGTCGTAGCCGCCTACTTGCTTCCCCGATTACTCTTTGCCCATGGGAATCTTGATCTCACCGAGTGTGCTAAATAGTGACCTATCCTGCTTGGCCGCCGAGGTCGCCCGAGTTGCTGACCATGCCGACTGGATTCACCTTGATGTGATGGACAACCACTTTGTCCCCAACCTGACTTTTGGGGTCCCGGTTGTTGAGTCTTTGCTTGAGCACATTGCTATCCCAGCCGACGTCCACCTAATGATTTCCGATCCAGATCGTTGGGCGCCAGCGTATGCCGAGGCAGGTGCCGGCAGTGTCACCTTTCATATTGAAGCCGCAGCCAATCCGGTGCAGCTGTGCCGCGATCTGCGGGCCGCTGGCGCCCGGGCCGGAGTTGGTCTGAAGCCGGCAACCGAGATTTCGGCGGTAGCAGATCTGATGCCGGAACTAGACATGATCTTGATCATGACCGTCGAGCCAGGTTTTGGTGGTCAGTCATTCATTGCGCGGATGCTGCCCAAGATCGAGCAGGCGCGTGCACTCGCCGCCGAGGCAGGCACTGATATCTGGGTGCAAGTTGACGGGGGGATAGATATTTCGACAATCGAGCGCTGCGCCAGTGCTGGAGCGAATGTCTTTGTTGCGGGCTCATCGGTCTATCGAGCCGATGATCCAGGTGCCATGGTGGATAGCCTGCGCGCACTCGCACAGGTGGCATCCGAGTTGTGAGCAACTGGGAGCCGGCAATGCGTGAGGCACTGGCCTTGGCGGTGTCGGGTAACTCAAGGTGCAACCCAAACCCTCGTGTTGGTTGTGTGCTCGTTGCACCAGATGGTCAGATCGTGGGCCGCGGCTACCACCATGGAGCGGGCCAACCACATGCTGAAGTCAATGCCATCGCCTCGGCCGGCGATCTGGCGCGTGGTGCGACGGCGGTTGTCACCCTTGAACCGTGTAAACACACGGGCCGAACTGGGCCGTGTACTACGGCACTAATTGCGGCCGGCGTCAGTCAAGTTGTTTTTGCTCAGGCGGACCCATCCGTGGCTGCCGGCGGCGGCTCTCAGCTGTTAACTAGTGCCGGCATCGAGGTCATTGGCGGCGTCCTTGCGGATGAAGCCGCATTTATTAATCGGGCTTGGACCCAGGTCCAGTTAACCGGGCGGCCATTCGTGACGATCAAGACGGCAATGAGCCTTGATGGGCGGGTGGCAGCTGCCAGCGGTGGACCCACGGCGATAACGGGGGCCCCGGCACGCAATTGGGTGGGGCAGTTGCGGTCCGAGGTTGACGCGGTATTGGTGGGCACGAACACGGTGATCGTGGATGACCCGGCCTTGACCGCCCGTGATGGCTCGGGGGCGCTACTGGCCAGCCAACCCCTTCGAGTGGTGGTCGGCAAGCGAGCCTTGCCCACGAGCCTTCGAATCTTCGATCCGACTAGTCCGGCCATCGCAATGCAGATACCTGAGCATGAGCCGGCCAGGATCCTCGGCGCACTGCATGACCTGCAGGTGCAGCAGGTGCTGGTAGAAGGTGGCCCCACGGTGACGTCTGCATTCCTCAAGGCCGGCCTGGTTGACGAGATTCTCTGGTTCGTGGCACCGCAGGTTCTAGGTGCTGGGCCGGTGGCCTTGTTGGCGCTGCCCAGTCCGCTGGCCGTCACTGTCACCGGAGTTGAGCTGATCGGCCATGATGTGCTTATTCGCGGGGCGCCGAACCCGGCACCGGTCAACTAAGATGAGCAAATGTTCACTGGCATCGTCGAAGAGGTTGGACGCATTGCGCAAATTGATGCCCTGAGAGATGCTGCCAAGGTAACAATCCAAGGCACCTTGGTGGTCAGCGACGTCAAACCTGGCGATTCCATCTCGGTGAATGGGGTTTGCCTGACAGTTGTTGACCTTGGCCCCGATTATTTCACCGCCGACGTGATGGCCGAAACCCTGAGCCGAAGCTCACTGGGCCAGGTCGGGGTCGGTTCGCCGGTCAACTTGGAACGTGCGGCGCGGGTGGATTCGCGCCTAGGTGGGCATCTGGTTCAAGGTCATGTTGATGGCGTTGCCTCGGTAGTCTCGATCGACCCGGAAACTCATTGGACTTCAATTCGCTTCTCGCTGCCGGTGACTTTGGCGAAATACCTAGTGGAGAAGGGCTCAATCACAGTTAATGGGGTATCACTGACCGTAGTTGCGGCCGGCCCCGACGAATTTACGGTCTCCTTAATTCCTACGACCTTGGCGCACACGACATTAGGTGGGCTGGTTGTCGGCGATATCGTAAATCTTGAAGTTGATGTCATCGCTAAGTATGTTGAGCGCCTGATGAAGGATGATGCGAAGTGATCCCGGCGGACGAAGTATTTGCCAGCGACACCACCAAGGTGCCAATGGAGTTGGTGGCTGATCGGCACGTGGACACCAGACCATCAGCCGGCCTTGACGCCATTGACGACGCGATCTTGGCAATCAAGCAAGGTCGACCAATTGTCGTCGTGGATGATGAGGATCGGGAAAATGAAGGTGATCTGATTTTCGCGGCTTCGGCCGCATCGCCAGCGAATGTTGCATTCATGATCAGGCACACTTCCGGTTACATCTGTGTCGGCATGCGCGGCGAGGTTCTCGATCGCTTGGGATTACCTCCCATGACCGCCGTCAATGAGGACCGCAAGGGTACGGCGTACGCGGTCTCGGTTGACGCCCGCGATGTTGAAAGCACGGGTATCTCGGCCGTTGATAGATCGCGCACCATTCGGGTGCTCGCGGATTCGGCAACCAATCCCACCGATTTAACGCGCCCCGGGCATGTAATGCCCCTTCGCGCCGTCGAAGGCGGGGTGCTGCGTCGCGCGGGTCACACCGAGGCCGCAGTGGATCTCGCTGCACTAGCCGGCCTGGCACCAGCGGGGGCACTGTGTGAACTGGTAAATGATGACGGCACGATGATGCGCGCCCCCGATTGCCGAAGGTTCGCCGATGAGCACGGGCTCATAATGATCTCAATCGCAGACCTCATCAAGTTCAGGCGGCGCACCGAAAAACAGGTTAAGCGGGTAGCGACCACGAAGTTGCCAACTCAGTTCGGTGATTTCACCGCGGTCGGCTACAGCAGTGATGTGGATGGGTCGGAGCATGTCGCACTCATTGTCGGTGATATCTCCGATGGGAAGAACGTCCTCGTCCGGGTGCACTCGGAGTGCCTAACCGGCGACGTCTTCGGCTCTTTGCGCTGTGACTGCGGCCCGCAATTACAAAGGGCCATGCGCAAGATCGCCGATGAGGGCCGCGGTGTGGTGCTTTATGTGAAGGGTCACGAGGGCCGGGGTATCGGATTGCTGCACAAGCTGCGCGCCTACGGACTACAAGATGCCGGTCGCGACACCGTTGATGCGAATTTGGACCTCGGTTTGCCCATTGACTCACGTGACTACGGCACAGGTGCTCAGATCCTGGCCGATCTTGGGATTAAATCGATGCGGCTACTGACCAATAACCCGGCCAAGCGAGCAGGGCTTGAGGGCTATGGCCTGTCCATTATCGAGCGAGTGCCAATGGAAATTGATGCCAATGACCACAATGTGGATTATCTCCGAACAAAGGCGGAACGAATGGGCCACACCTTGACTGTCGAGGTACCGGAGACCACCCGATGAGTGCTGCGGGATCCCCTAACTTGCAGGTGCGTGGTGAAGGCCTACGGGTCGCGGTAGTGGCGGCCTCATGGCATGAGCAGGTGATGGCCGGCCTCATTGCTGGTGCCACCGGTGCCTGCGCCGCGGCCGGCGCGGTGGCATCGGTAATACGGGTTTCTGGCTCATTCGAATTACCGGTTGTCGCAAAGGCCTGCGCGGTCTCTGGGCAATTCGATGCCGTGGTTGCCTTAGGTGTGGTGATCCGTGGCGGCACCCCGCATTTTGACTTCGTCTGCGATGCAGCAACTTCTGGGCTGACCCAGGTTGCTCTTGATCACCTAATTCCGGTCGGCTTTGGCCTGCTTACCTGCGATAACGAGGCCCAGGCCCTTGATCGCGCTGGGCTGCCCGGTTCCCGTGAGGACAAAGGCGCTGAGGCCACGTGGGCGGCCATCGCCACCGCAATCACCCTGCGGGATCTATCGACTAGGTGAACGCCATAGGCTTAGCCCGTGAAAACCTTCGACGATCTCTACGCTGAATTAGCGCGGAAAATCGACCAGCAGGAT
>SYJA01000034.1 GCA_005798555.1 Actinomycetota bacterium | reverse complement strand
GGGGTGGCTGGTGCTGCTCGGCTACGTGTTGATGCTCGCCTGCGGTATCGGCGCGATCTTGCTGCTGGTCCTGGCTCTTCTCAAGAGCACCCCGGGTGACAACAAGTACGGACCGGAAAATGCATAAGTAACGTTGAACTCGACGGGGCTCGGTCAGCTAACCGGGCCCCGTCGCTCTGCGCAGCTGGTGTGGGCAGCTAGTAGGTCGATGAAGCGCCGGCGGCAACTATGAAGATTATCCAGAAGATGAAGCCGACTACTGAAAGACCGGCGCCGATGATGCCGAGGATGAACCCAGCCTTCGCCACGCCGCCATTGGTGGCTAGCCCTTGCTTGGCTTTCTGAATTCCCAGGTAGCCGAACACGATAGCCAGAACGGTGCCGATGGGTCCGAGGCAGAAGAACTGCAAGATGCCCATAACGAGTGCTGCTGTTCCCATGCCGTCTTGTGACTGCCTATATTCAGCGGGGTTGAACGGTGGCGGTGTTGGTACTGACAATTCAACTCACCAGGCTTTCTGCTAGTAATTATTCTTGATCAAAACTGGGTGGCAGCGAATTGGGCCTGTGTGACCGCGGCCCGGACCGAAGCGATTGCTTGCTGATTGCTGCACGGAATCTGGCAGCTGTGGAAGAGGTCACCAGAACGCACGGTAACTAGCACGTACCCGGCTGTTACCTCTTCCTTGATTAGGAGAAACAGCAAGCCGAGTAGACAGAAGATGGCGAAAACTACGGCCAGCACAATTGCATAAGTCGGGATCTTTTGGGCGGTGGTAGTTTGATCTGTCACTATCCACTGCGAGCCCTTCAAGGGTGCGGTGCCGTTTGGTGTGATGATCGCATCTCGGGTGAGCCCGATATCACCAATAGTTAGAAAGAATTGCTCGGGAACCGGCGTGATTTCAGACATCTTCCCCCAATGACAAAAACGCCTGAGCAGGTTGTGCAGAGATTAGGATACCCGCAGGTGTAACTCGGACACCAGCCCATCCGCCGCGGCCTCGATCATCTGGAGCACCGTGACGAAATCCGCCATGGTGCCGTGGTAGGGGTCGGGAACATCAAGGGCCGGATCAGGTTCAGTGCTGCCACGCAAGGCCGGGTCGAATGCGCGCATCATCCGTAGTTCGACTTGGGCGCCACTTGCCTCGATGAGTGCGGCAACATCTGCGTAGTTGTTGGTGTCCATCACCAGGGCGAGGTCTATCTCGGCAAACCAACTCGGGGTGATCTGCCGGGCGGTGTGGTCAAGTTCGTACCCGTGCTGGTTCAAGGTGGTGATTGACTTGACGTTCGCCCCCTGACCGATGTGCCAGTCGCCGGTGCCTGCGGAGTCAACGCTGACTTGGCCGGCAAGGCCCGCAGTAGCGATGCGGTCGCGGAGCACCGCCTCCCCGATCGGGGAGCGGCAGATATTGCCGAGGCAGATGACCGTGATTCGGTAGGGATTGGCCACGGGTTGAGGGTACCCACTGGTCCATAAATCTTCTATCCACAGGCTGGGGACAGGGAATACCGGGCGACCATAGGGGGAGCCCATGGAAATATTTGGGGTATCCCCAGGTGGTCCCCAGCGGTGTACCGGGCAGGAGCAGGTGGTCCCCAACCCCTCCACAGGGCGGTCCACAAGGTGGTTGGACACCGCCGGCGCGGCGACCATACGTTACGTCAGACCCTCCTGTTAAAACAGTGAGTAGGCCCGCCGGTTAGAGCTGGTGGGCACGGCGAAATAGGCAACCGGAAAGGAGAACTAGATGAGCGTCCTCGAGTTGCCGTTGCCGGTTGAGCCCCGCGGTCAAGACCGCACCCCGCCTAATGATGTGGCCGCCGAGCAGTCGGTCCTGGGGGCCATGCTGCTCAGCAAGGACGCTATCGCGGATGTGGTTGAGACCGTCCGCGAAGCCGACTTCTATCGGCCAGCGCACCAGACGATCTACGGATCCATCCTTGATCTTTATAGCAAGGGTGAGCCAGCTGATGCGGTCACCGTAGCGGCCGAACTAACCAAGAACGGTGATATCGCCCGGGTTGGTGGCGCACCGTACTTACACACATTGGTGTCCCTGGTGCCAACCGCCGCGAATGGCAACTACTACGCCCGGATCGTGCGCGAGCAGGCGATCTTGCGCCGGCTCGTTGAAGCCGGCACCCGCATCGTCAGCATGGGCTACACCGGCATCGGTGATGTCGACGAGATGGTCGACCGTGCCCAGGCCGAGGTCTATGACGTAACCGACCGGCGCATGAGCGAGGACTACAGTCCCCTGCGCGACATCATGAACGACGCATTGAGTGAGATCGAAGCGATCTCAAATCGCGGCGGTGAGATGATCGGTGTGCCGACTGGATTTATTGATTTGGATTCCTTGACCAATGGTCTGCATCCAGGGCAGCTGATCATCTTGGCGGCGCGACCAGCACTTGGTAAATCGACTCTCGGTCTAGATATCTGCCGCAATGCCTCGATTAAGCATGGGCTGAGCAGCGTCATGTTCTCCCTGGAAATGAGCCGCAACGAAATCGTCATGCGCCTCCTTTCGGCTGAAGCCCAGATCCCGCTGCACCACATGCGCTCAGGCACCATGAGTGAGAGCGACTGGGCCAAGTTGGCGAGCAAGATGGGCACCGTCAGCGAGGCACCACTGTTCATTGACGATTCGCCGAACATGACGTTGATGGAGATCCGCGCCAAGTGCCGGCGCCTGAAGCAGCGTCATGATCTTCGCCTCGTGGTTGTCGACTACCTACAGCTCATGACAAGTGGTAAGCGCGTCGAAAGTCGTCAGCAAGAAGTTTCAGAGTTCTCGCGCTCTCTTAAACTTCTTGCCAAGGAGCTTGACGTTCCAGTCATCGCAATCAGCCAGTTGAACCGTGGCGCCGAGCAACGTCAAGATAAGCGGCCGATGCTCGCGGATCTTCGTGAGTCGGGCTGCCTGCCAGCAACAACTCGCATCGTTCGCGCCGACACAGGTGCAGAGATGACCATGGGTGAGCTTTTCGAATCCGGTGAGCGCAATGTCCCGGTCTGGTCACTAGATGACTCTCTCCGCTATGTCGAGCGCCCGCTCTCGCACGTGTTTTCCACTGGGCGCAAGGAAGTCTTCCGGGTGCGCACGGCTAGCGGCCGGATCCTCGATGCAACAGCAAACCACCCGCTCCTCACCTATCAGGGCTGGCAGCCGCTGGGCAGCCTCGATACAGGTTCTCGCATCGGTATCCCGCGCCACGTTCCTGCACCATCACAAGAGACCGATTGGTCAGATGATCACGTGATTGTTCTCGCCCACATGCTGGGTGATGGATCCGTGCTTCCTCGGCAACCAATCCGGTACGCAACAAAGGATCCCGCCAACATCGACGTCATGAGCATCTGCGCTCCGCGTGCTTTCGCAATCAAGTTGCGCATAGATGAATATGAAGCTGCACGTTGCACTACCTTGCGATTCGCGAGTGTGCGTCCTGTTACCCATGGGGTACGAAACCCAATGGCTGAGTGGTTTGATTCGCTCGGCCTGTTCGGCAAGCGCAGCCACGAGAAGTTCATCCCGGAGCAAGTCTTCGCACTGCCCAAGCGCCAGATCGCCCTTTTCCTTAAGCACTTGTGGGCCACAGACGGCTCGATCACGATCACCAAGAACCAGCGTGGCGGTCACATCTACTACGCCAGCACGAGCCGCCGCCTTGGTGATGATGTGGCTCGCCTGCTCCTCCGATTCGGAATCAACGCGCGCATTGCTGTCGCACGCAAGAACGGCTATCGGGATGGGTACCACGTCACAGTCTCAGGAGGTGCAGATCAGAAAGTGTTCCTGCGCCGCATCAATGCGCACGGTGCCCGTGGAGTAATCGGTACCAAACTTCTCACCATCCTTGAAACGATCTCGGAGAACACCAATCGCGACACACTGCCCCGCGAGGTGTGGGGACAGGTTCGCGAGATCATGGCGGAGAAGGGGATGACACACCGCGACTTCCAGACCCAGAGCGGCACGCAGTACTGCGGCAGCACTCTCTTCAAGTCTGCACCGGGGCGCGAGCGCCTCCAGCGCGTCGCCGCTGTCCTCGAGAGCGACGATCTCGAAATGCTCGCAACGAACGACGTCTTCTGGGATGAGATCGTCGGCATTGAATCACTCGACGAAATGGATGTCTTCGACGCTGAGGTTGCCGGCACTCACAACTTCATCGCCGATGGAGTCGTAGTCCACAACTCCCTCGAGCAAGATGCGGACGTCGTTGTGCTCCTGCATCGTGAGGATGCCTACGAACGCGAGTCACCTCGTGCCGGTGAAGCCGACTTCATCATCGCCAAGCACCGCAACGGCCCAACCGGGCAAGTCACCGTGGCATTCCAAGGCCACTACAGCCGTTTCGTAGATATGGCGCAGACCTAATGGTCTGCCCTCTTCATCCGCTCCTGTGGATAGATGGTAGGAACAAAATAAGCATCAGGTAGACTAAATTCTTCCTCAATATCAAGGACCCCGAAGCCCACCGGCTCGCGAAGGAGTTGGCCGAGCTCGAAGGGGTGTCACTTACGAGCGCCGTTACCAATGCCTTGCGCGCGGCCCTGGCAGAGCATGGCCGGCGCAGAAGGGCAAGGCGTCAGATCCTCACCGCACTCGTGAGCTCGGCCCGCGAACTCGGCTTGACACCGAAGGCCGATCCAATTAATGAGCTCTACGACCCACAGACTGGCCTGCCTTCGTGATCATCGATTCTTCCGTGGCGGTGGCCGTGTGCCTAGGTGAGGCAGGGGCAGAGGATCTAATCACAATCCTGGAAAACGAGGAGTCACTTCGCATGAGCGCGGCCGCAATCGCCGAGGCTGGGATCGTGTTAGACATGCGCAGACCCGGGGCCTTCGACTCGTTTCGGCATGCTTTAAACATTGAAGTAATCTGCGTTGATGCCGAGCAAGCCGACCTCGCGCGTGGCGCGTACCTGCGTTTTGGTAAAGGGTCCGGGCACGCGGCACAGTTGAACTTCGGTGACTGCTTCGCCTATGCGGCTTCGGTCGCGAACTCCGAACCACTTCTTTTCATCGGCAATGACTTTTCGGAGACCGGCGTACTAGGTCATTGACCTCAAATTACGAACAACCATCAAATGAGCAGATCCCGAAGGCCATTAGAGCGAAGTAGACCTGACCAATGAGCAGTGCGGCGATTGTGATGCCTGCGATTGCCTGCGCAGCTTTTACATTCCCGGAACCAGACAGTGAGCCGGCCCCCGCAGTTATCTCTCGCCGGGCCCGGCGCGCGACAAGAAGTGCTGCTACGGGGAGCGCGAAGACAATTAACAGGGCTAAGCAAATCACCACGACCACGATTGCTACTACGAAAATTGGGGCGTCTGGCTCAGACGAGATCCAGCCACCCAGATACAAAACTATAAGCTCGGCCCAGAGCAGGGCGGGGGCGGCCACCAGCGAGATTATCGCAAGCACGAGGGCGACGGTGGCCTTGCGTGATTTTGATTCTGCCTGCACCACTCAATCTCCTTCGATTTCCATCGCGGACAACGCCCAGGCGATGACTTCTGCCTCATAGCCCAAGGAGGCATACCGACCAGATTGTCCGCCGTGCGCACCTTCACCGAGCTCGACCCGAAAAATGATACTTCCCCGATCGGTGAGGCGCGGGCGGTCACCACTCGCGGGATCAGAATGTCTGAGCGCAGCGACCCATTTGGCCGGTTCGTGCACGAGCACGCGCGGATCGTGCAAAGCGCCGGTAACAAAAAGGGCCGGGCGGTCATGAGGTTCGGGCAGGTTCAAGTAGGGCGAGTAGGACTCAAGGTAATCGTGCTCGGTGGGTGTCCGCGGGTCGCCCCACTCCTCCCACTCGTTTACGGTGAGCGGGATATCTGGATCGAGCATGGAATTGAGGCAGTCAACGAACGGCACCTCAGCTATTACCCCGGCCCAGCGACGCGGGGCCAAGAAGGCGATTGCACCTTGCAGCAAGCCACCCGCGGAGAGCCCACGACTGACGATGCGAGAACCATCGACCAGGGCCGAGCCCAAGAGATCACCAGAGAGATAGTCCGCCGCGGTGATGAAGTCGACGAAGGTATTGCGCTTGGCGAGTAGGTGACCTTCGACCCACTGCTGCCGTGAGATCTCACCACCGCCGCGAATATGCGCCTTCGCGATGACAACTCCGCGGTCAAGGAGCGGTAGCACCCAGGTGTCGAACCATGGATCGTCTATCGACTCATAAGCCCCGTAGCCGTAGAGCAAGCATGGTGCCGTGCCGTCCAACGCAGTGTCCTTGTGCCGAGTGAGCACGATCGGCACAGTCCAGCCATCGGGAGCGACGGCTTTTACAACTTCGTTGCAGTAGTTAGTTTCATCATGTCCGGGTACCTCTCTGCGATGGCGAAGTGTGCGCTCGCCGGTCACGAGATCCACATTCCACCAAGTGGTAGGTTGAAAGAAAGATTCAGTAACAATCGTGACGAAGTTCGCCGCCGGATTCACGTTGTGTCCGAGCCGGATTGCGCCCCCGGGCTCGGGTGGAATCTGATGGCGGATTCGACCATCGCGTTCCAGAATTCGAATGCATCCTTGACCATCAACACGCGAGTAGGTGACGATTGCGTCATTTAACGCAAGCACGTCGTGGATGCGACCGTCGGTAGGGCCGAAGGTTTCTTGATTAGCCAGTAATTCGAACTCCGGCTCCCGGGCATTTGACAGCGTAAGCCAACGATCGACGTCCCATTCGACGTCATACTCCACTTTTGGTATGCGACCACCAAGGGAGATTGCAGCCGTGGTCGGCTCAGCGACCGGTACCGCCCAGCACTCGCTGGTGGTGCGCGAGTGTGCCGAAATGACGATGTAGTCACCGCTGCGTTCAATTGTCAGTTCAAAGCGTTGATCGCGTTCGGTGAGAACAACGCCGTGTTCACCGGTGTCTGGGTTGAGGCGGTGCACCGCGAATGGGCGGTTAAGTTCATCAATAACGGTATAAAAGAAGTGGTTGCCGGCCCAAGCCCCGGTGTAGTAGGTGTCTGCGATGGCGATCACTCGACCGTCCGCGTCGGTCAGGTCCGTGCCATCGGCCATGTTTCGAAAGCGCAGGCAATAGCGCTCGGCCCCGGTGAGATCGACTGAGTAGGCAAGTAGGACGCCGTCCGGGTTGGGCTCCTCCACCCCCGTCGCGGCGTACGGCGAACCGAACTCGGCGAGGTTTAGGACAGCTCTCCTTGGGCTGGTGTCACTTTTTCGCTCCAATATCGGCAATTCCTGACCCGGAGTAGCCACCCTGTAGTAGGTATAGGGTCCAAGATCTTTGCCGACCGACTGCTCAGTATCGGGTGTGCGAGCCAGCAATTCAGTGAGCACGGCTCGAGCGGTAGGTTCCAGATCGACGATGCGAGCGTTGTAGTAGGCCCGCTCGGCGATCAGGTGGGGTGCGTCAGGCTTGGTCGCGTGGCGCATCCAGGCGTAAGGGTCGAGCCGGTTGTCGCGACGGGCGATGGGCGGCTGCACGGCTTCGACACTAGCTGAATCCAAGCAGCATGGGATAGGGAGTGCTTGTGATTCGCACTTTGTTAGCTTCCGTAACAGCTGCCGTCGTCGCCATCGTGCCGGTGGCTATCGCTTTGCCGGCCCAGGGTGCTGATCCCGTGGTTTTCACCGTAGGCATGGAGCAAGATGTTGATTCACTCAATCCCTTCACCGGGATCCTGGCTGAGGCCTACGAGACTTTTCAGCTGCAGTACGCGACGCTCATGTCCCAGAGTGTGACCGACTACGAGCCGGCTCCTGGCCTGGCGGAGTCGTGGGCGGAGTCCGCCGACCGCAAGACTTGGACCTACACGCTACGGCCGGGCCTGCTGTGGTCCGACGGCACACCGCTCACTTCTGCCGATGTCGTCTACACCTTCAATCGCATCCTCAACGGTCGTTACGAGCAGCGAAACTATGGCAACTATGTGCGTAACATCAGCTCGGTGACGGCCTTAGACGAGTTAACCGTGGTGATGACCGTGAAGACCCCCACGCCGATTATGCAGCGCCTGGCGGTATACATCCTGCCCGAGCACATCTGGAGCAAGATCGACGGCAAAGCGGTGAAGTCCTTCGCCAATGAACCCGCACCGGGCCAGACGGTGGTCGGGTCCGGACCCTTTCTCGTCGTCGAGCGGCGAACCGGGCAGTTCATTCGAATGGTGGCCAACGACAACTACTACGCAGGCCGGCCGAAAGTCGACGAACTGGTCTTCCGCTTCTACAACAACCCCGACGCCCTCGGCCAGGCCCTAATCAAGGGCGAGATCGACTTCGCCGAGGCCCTGACCGCCGACGTGTTCACCAGCCTCGAGGGCAAAGAGGGCATCACGACGTACGCCGGTGCCTACGCCGGCTTCAATGAATTGGCCTTTAATCGAGGTGCGGCCCTGACCGACGGCACGCCAATCGGTGACGGCAACCCGCACTTGCTGGACCGTCAGGTGCGACTGGCCATCGCACATGCCATTGACCGCCAGCAGATGGTCGACAAGATCCTGGATGGCTATGGCTCGCCCGGCTCGACGATCATTCCGCCGCTCTACACCACGTTGCATATTGACCCGGGCACGCAGTCCTACGATCCGGCACTGGCGAATCGGATCCTCGACGAGGCCGGCTACCCGATGGGCCCGGACGGCATTCGGGTTGGCCCCGATGGCAAGCCGATGAAGTATCGCCTCTTCGTACGGTCGGACTCTGACTCATCGGTAAAGGCCGGCGAGTACTTCAAGAGTTATCTGGCCGCGGTCGGTATCTCGGCCGTCATCAAGCCGGTAGATGAGAACGCGCTATTCGAGATCATCGGCCGCGGAGATTTCGACATGTTCGAGTGGGGCTGGGTCGTCGAGCCGGATCCTGACTACCAGCTGTCGACATTTACCTGCGGTAAGCGCTCATACAAGGATGGCGGCGAGATCTACGCCGACCTGTCGGACTCCTTCTACTGTAATTCGGAGTTCGATGCTCTCTACGATGCCCAGTCCAGCGAGACCGACCTAGCCAAGCGCGCCGAAATCGTCAAGCAGATGCAGCAGATGCTTTACGACGATGTGCCCTATGTCGTGACCTGGTACTCCGACAACCTCGAGGCCTACCGCTCCGACCGGTTCACCGGGTTCATCGGTCAGCCCGAGGGCAGTGGGTCGCTGATCATGCAGTACGGCACCTACACCTACGAGAACGTCGAGCAGGTAACGGCTGATACCGGTGAGCAGACTGACGGTGTCATTACTGCCACGCCAACCCCGGGAGCTACTGACAGCGCGGATAACCCGGACAACAACGCAGCCACTGCGGTCACCGCGGAAACCGGCGGCCCGAATTTAGGCTTGATCATCGCGATTGTGGTTGGACTCATCATTATTGCCGTGCTCATCGTGGTCATCTTGCGTATGCGCTCATCGAACTTGGCTGACGAAAAGGAGTAAGGCTGAGCTCGACGCAGCGGACACCTAGTCGAACCATTCGTTGTGCGAAGGCCGCCATGGCAGGTCAGGTCAGCAGCCTGCGAACCTCATCGATTGGCAGTGCCTCAATTGTCCGCCCTTGATATCCGGTGACCGTTCGGGCATTTATGAGCGAGGCGATAACAGCCTCCTCACTGGCTTCAACCACAGCCGCAAAATACGAATCCAGATCGCGCCCGGTGGTGGTTGGCCCCCCGCAGCCCGAGGCCCGCAGGCCATTTGCCAGTGCCACGAAGATCTCACCGGACCCGTGGTGCGCCACTGATCCGGTGCGAGCCAATCCCAGCCCGATACGCCGAGCCAGGCGCTCGCATCCCGCGGCGTCAATCGGTGCATCGGTGATGGCAATGCCGATGCATGATCCAGCTGGTGGTGGCTCGATGATCCCACCCCGATCAAGGCGCTGACCAACGTGAACACCGTTGATGGTGAGCTGTTGACTGATCCCAAAGTTGGTAAGCAGCAGCACGCCGACCACGTGCCCATCCGGTAGTAAGCGGGAAGCAGATCCGATCCCGCCTTTCCAACCCAGGCAACTCATGCCGGTGCCTGCGCCCACGGCACCTTGGGCGAACTCACCGCCGGCGCGTGCAGCAATGAGTGCGGCTGCGACGTCATCGAAGGTCACGTGCATGGCCCGCGGATCAGACAGCCACGAGTCGTCGCATTCCCCGACGACTGGGATGATCACCTCGCCAAAGGTGGATGTGCCGGACATGAGCAGTTGGCAGCCCGCGTCATAGACACGACCGACCTGCATGGTTGAGGTGAGGAAGATTGGTGTCTCGGTGTAGCCCCACTCCTCAATCTGCGAGCGTCCAGTCAACTCACCAGCGCCATTGAGCACAGCCACACCAGCGGGTACCGGGTCAGCGAGAGCGTCGCCACCGGGGTCGACCACCGTCACGCCGGTGCGGGCAATGCCGCGGCCGGCCGGTGGCGCGGGCTCGTCGTACACAACGGTGCTGTGCCCAACGCCAACGCCGGGTACATCCATGATGCTGGCGGTCGGCCCGGACGGGAGGGTGCCGATGGTGATTGCGAGATCAGCTACGCGCATCTGGCAATGCTGTCAGGTTATGGGACGCTGTGCAGGTGATTCGCGTCGTGCGCAGCCCTTACGCAGAGCAGCATGTGCCCGGTGCCGAAATATGGCTGGGCACAAGGACTCCTGGCACCGAAGTCCCGAAGCGGGTGCGCGCCATTGCATCGGCGCTGGCGGATTGGCCGATGGTCGAGGCGACATCACATAGTGACGAGGTGCTCCTAGCCGTGCATGATGCCAAGCTCGTCGACCACCTGCGCACCATTTGGTCCCGCTGGGGCGACTACGGCGTAGAGCGCGTAGTGCCTTATCTATTCCCGACCGCGGGCATGCTCGGTGACCTTCCACTGCGGGAGCCGTTCGCGCCACATGCGGCAGTGGGCACCTACTGCTACGACACGATGACGCTCATTGGTCCGGGCACGTGGGAAGCCGCTCGCGGAGCCGTGGATGTTGCGCTCACCTGCGTAGACCTCATTGGCACGATCACTTTCGACGCACCTGTCATTTATGGTTTGACTCGGCCCCCCGGACACCACGTCACCCGGTCGACGTACGGCGGATCGTGTTATCTAAACAGTGCGGCGGTTGCTGCCGAAGCGCTACGAAGAGCCGGGCACGAGCGGGTGGCCATCGTCGATATCGATGCCCACCATGGCAATGGCACGCAAGACATCTTCTACGCCAGAGAAGATGTGCTCTATGCATCGGTGCATGTTGATCCCGGTGCGGGTTGGTTCCCGCACTACGCCGGATTCGCCGACGAGGTTGGCGTCGGTGCCGGGGTGGGTGCCAACCTGAACCTGCCGCTGGCCCCAGGTACCCAAGATACACTCTGGCTCGATGCGATCAGGCAGATTGTGCAGCGGGTGAACAACTCCGGCGCGACCGCGATGGTGCTCTCACTCGGGGTTGATGCTGCCGCCGAGGATCCGGAGAGCCCGTTGGAGATCACCGAGGATGGCTACCATCGCGCCGGTGAGTTGCTCGGGGTGGTGGGATTGCCGACGGTCGCCCTTCAGGAGGGCGGCTACCACCTGCCGACATTGGGTATCTTGGTGAAGGCATCGCTGCAGGGTTTGACTCGCTGCTAGCGCCGTAGGGTGGTGGCGCCCAGTAAGGAACCGGTGTTCGAAAGAGTAGGATTCCGGATATGAATGCGGCAGGACCAGTTTGCGCACCGCAAGTCATCATGTTCGTACGCCATGGCGAAAAACCCGGTGAAGGCTCTGAGCCACATGGGGTTGACGCAGGAGGTAATCGTGACGGGCATTCACTTTCGGTATTGGGTTGGACCCGAGCCGGAGCCTTGGCTGGCTTTTTCGCCCATGCACCCTCGAAAGCCCATCCAAATGTCGTGAGGCCTGAACGGATTTTGGCAACGAGGCCAACACGAGATGCAAAAAGTAAGCGCGAGATTGACACCGCAACACCCACCGCCCTACGACTCAACATCGAGATTGAAGACGATCACACCCACGGTAATGAGGAAGACCTAGTTGACGAAGTACTCGGTCGCCCCGAATCCACCTTGATCGTCTGGCACCACGGCACCATGGCAAAAATTGTCCGGCACTTCCCGGTTGTCAATAAGGAAGATGTCCCGCACCGCTGGCCTGATGAGCGATTTGACCTAATTTGGGTTCTAGTGCGGCAACCCGGTGATGAATTGGCCTATCGCTTTGTGGTGGTGCCGCAGATGCTACTGGCTGACGACATAGAAACCGGATGATTTTACCCAGATGAGCGACGGTCAGGGCGAGATTGAATTACCGAAGACTCCTCGCACTGCTGCAGAAGAAGCAGCGCACCGCGCTGATAACGCCAAAAAAAAGAAAAAAGTGCTGGCACTTTCAGCAATCACGTTATCGGTTTTTTTGTGTTGGCTAGGTAGCACCGTTTTCATTGTGTCACACAAGGTGATGGCGGCGCAACTGGGTATCAGCACTCTGGAAGTGACTCTGGCGCTCGCGAGTTACTCAGTTGCGCTAATCATGATCGCAATTGTAGGCGGCCGGTTATGTGACATCATCGGCCGCAAACGGATGTTCACCATTGCTGGCGTAGTATTTGTCGTAACATCAGTTTGTGGTGTGCTTATTGAAAACTTTTGGTCTCTCCTGTTGATTCGAGTATTACTGGGCCTATGCGCAGGAATAATCCTGACGTCTACAGGGGGAATTTTAGTCACGACTATGCACGGTGATACCCGCCACAATGGGTGGCTGCTTTGGCGTGGTGCGGGTATGTGCGGCATGGTCCTGGGCCCTGTTTTTGGTCCCGGCATAACCAGCGACGTCGAGTGGCGTGCGCCGTTTCTGGCAAGTGCACTGCTGATGCTGGTAGCGGTTGCCCTTGGCGCATTGGGGATGACGGAGAGCCGTGACGAAGACAGTATCTTCAATTTTGGGCTCTTAGCTCCTACGGTTTTGCTGGGTCTTGGAATACTGAGCCCCTACTTAGTTCTACTAGTTTTCAAGGAGCAGATCCAGAACTGGCCTTTGGTGGGCGCTATCGTCGTCGGTGGGATCACCTGTCTAATTGGATACTTCGTACTCAACAGAAGATCTTCCACGAAACTGTTTGATACCAACATCTTTGCGCATAATCGTCGGTTGTGGCTGACCGATATCTTCGGCGGAATCCACGTAGGCGCTCTTTTTCTAGTCGTTGCCGCGTCCACGGTAATTCTGGATGCCGATACCAACTTGACTTCTATCTGGATTGGTATCGGCATGCTACCGCTAGTTTTACCTCTAATTACTTTGCATTTGTTTGCGCACAGATTTAGAGAGAAGTATGGACTGACGAGACAAAAAGAAACAATAATTGGATGCGTGCTGCTAACACTCAGCATGATTTGGTGGTTCGCAATATCGGTGCGAAACCCAAATTACTGGACAATACTTCCAGCCTTGATTCTCATAGGTGCTGGCTTTGGCCTCATCCGGCTGTATGGGCACATGGGCGTAATCAAGGTTACCGGTCAAAGGTGGTCGTCTACACTTTTTGGGACTCGAACTTTCAGCAATCACATAGGTGCGACCATAGGAGCAGTAATAATCGGCTATGTACTTGTTGCAGCTTCAATTGGCACTGAAACATTAGATCCGGCGGTGGCTAAACAAGCCGGCCTGGTCGCCAGCGTGTCGATATTGGTCGTGATTGCGTCGTCAGTAGTGTTCGCTGGCCTCAAGGCTGAACTACTCGGGCTAGAGGATCCACACTGGCATGCGCCAACGGCTGTGGGCGCAGGTGAGAGCTCCAAGGATCGTATGGTTTGATCTCAGCATGGCTACAATCGATCGACGCAGATTGTCCGGGCTACTGGAGCAGGAGCGAGTAAAACATCTAGCGCGCACTCCGCTATCCCGAGCTGCCTACGAAGCCGCTGACCACCTCTTCGGCCGGGTGCCAATGACGTGGATGAACAAGTGGGCCGGGGGCTACCCGGTGTCGATGGCATCGGCGCACGGCAACCGCATTGTTGATTTAGACGGTAACGAGTATGTCGACTTTGCCTTGGGTGATACGGCAGCAATGGCGGGGCATTCACCGGCGGCGACGGTGGCCGCGGTGACCAAGCGGCTGGCTGTCGATGGCGGTATCACCACGATGCTGCCGAGTGAGGACGGCGAATGGGTAGGGGCGGACCTAACCCGACGATTTGGTCTGCCGCTGTGGTCGTTCACCTTGAGCGCGACCGATGCCAACCGGTGGGCACTGCGAATTGGGCGCCTTGTCACCGGAAAGCCAAAAGTCTTGGCCTTCTCCTACTGCTACCACGGTGCGGTCGATGAAACCTTCGTGGTCTGTGGCGTCGATGGTGAACCAGAGGCCCGTGGCGGCAATGTCGGCCCGCCCGTACCGATCACAGACACCACCCGCGTTGCGGAGTTCAACGACCTAGCCTCGGTTGAGCGCGCCCTGGCCCACGGTGATGTCGCGGTGGTCATTACCGAGCCGGCACTCACCAATATCGGAATCGTGCTGCCGGAGCCGGGATTCCTGGATGGTCTGCGCGAACTCTGCACGCGGTACGGCGCGCTGCTGTTAATTGATGAGACGCATACCATCTCAGCGGGCCCGGGTGGTTGCACGGAAATGTGGGATCTAAAGCCGGATCTATTTGTTATCGGCAAGGGCATCGGCGGCGGGATCCCGTGCGGGGCCTACGGCATCACCAATGAGATTGCCGAGGTCATCCGCAGCAATCTGGAAGCCGATCTTGTAGACGTTGGCGGGGTCGGCGGCACCCTGGCAGGCAATGTCTTGTCGACAGCGGCGATGCGCGCGACCTTGGGGGAGGTGCTGACCGCCCCGGCATTCGACCACATGATCGCGATGGCCACGCGCTTTACGTCCGGTGTTGAGCAAGTGCTGGCCGAAACGCAGACGCCGTGGTCAATCGTGCAGCTAGGCGCCCGCGCCGAGTATCGGTTCATTAGCCCGGCGCCTACGAGCGGGTCAGCATCGGCGCTGGCTGACGATGAGGAACTTGAGGATTACCTTCATCTTTATCTATCCAACCGCGGTGTACTGATGACACCATTTCACAATATGGCGCTGATGTGCCCGCAGACATCCGCGGCCGACGTCGACCTGCACACCGCGTTGTTTACCAGAGCACTTGTCGACCTTTTGAACTAATCTCCAGTTCTTACTGGAAGTAAGTCGGTCCGGTTACCTTTAGCTTCTTCTGGCTGATAGGTGCGCAGCGGCCGTCGAGTTCACACTTATTGCTGAACGCTCCAACCTTGGCATTAGTCGGCTGGCCTTCGGACCAGACGATGTCGAAAGCCTTGCCATTGCGCTTGAAGCCGCAGGTCACAAGGGCGCCCTTCGTGGTGCATTTTTGGAAGGTAGCGCCGGTGATCCAACTCTCCATAGTTTGGAGGGCAATCGCCGCATCACTGCCGGTATTCATCT
Source organism: Actinomycetota bacterium (assembly GCA_005798555.1). GTDB lineage: Bacteria > Actinomycetota > Actinomycetes > S36-B12 > S36-B12. The sequence goes on along the minus strand of SYJA01000034.1, from coordinate 18,508 downwards.
GAATACCTAGGAGCTCAAGATCAGGGCGCCACGAATACCAGTAGACCCGACTGATGCCAAGGCGCAGCGCATCAAGGTAGGTGCGAGCCGTCCACTGAGCGGCTTTGGATCCGGTGATGTCCTGGTCGGGATTTGCTGGGCCTGGTCCGGCTAACCCGAAGTTGTTCTCGGTGTCCCAGAGGGGCTTATTGGGTGCACCGGCTGCCTTGAGTGCGGCGATCCACTGGTTGGCCAACGCGGCGCGGTCCTTGGGCGAGCCGAGGCTGGCCGGGTAGGTGTGGGCGCTGAAGACGTCAACCGGCCAGTCGCGCTTGGCCAATTCGGCCAGGTACTTCGGGTAGAACTTCTTAAAGGCGCCACCGAGGCGCACCCCGGTGCTGGGCGCAACCACCGTAGCCGCGGGATCGATGCTCTTGATGATGTCGTAGGCCCGCTTGGTGAGCTCAGCCATCTCGGCGGCGCTGCCGGTGGAAAATGTTGAAAGGTTTGCTTCGTTCCACGGCTGGTAACTGGTGATCTTGCCCTTGTAACGGGTGACCACCGCTGTCACCCAGCGATCCCACCACGCGAGGTCGGTTGGCATCCCAGCCGACCCAGGCATCGGGAGGGCAATTGGTGACGGGTCATCACTAGCCCAACGCGGCGTGCTGCCGAGCACCAGCAAGATGTCCTTGGTGCCATTGGCAACCGCAGTGTTCACCGAACTGTCGAGGTTGATCCAGTTGTAGTTGCCATTTGTGGTCTCGATATCGGCCCAACTGGTCTGGTTATCCCACAACCGGATCGAGCCGATCGGAATGGTCGGCCAGTTACCGCGCTGCAGGTCCACCACGTGCATCCCGAATAAAGTTTCATTGATGAGCGTGCCGGGTGGCAGGGGTGCAGCCTGCGCACCGGGTGCTGAGAGCAGGAGCGCTCCGGCGGTCGCCAAGGCGGTGGCGGTAACGGTGACGAGGGCGATGGCGCGCGTGTGAAAAGACATGGTGACATCGTGCCATTAGCCGGTGTCGAGTCGCTAGAGGGGTCGGGAAACCGCCAGTAAGGTGATATCGTCGCGCTGCCAGTCCACTGAACGCTCCCGAGCGCGCGCAATTACTCGCTGGGCGATTTCCGCGGCGTTGATCCGAACAGGAGCATCACAACCGCGGACGTAACGCGAAAGATCGTGCGAACTGAAAGTTTCGCCGGCAGCGCTGCGTGATTCGACCAACCCATCGGTGAAAGCGATAAGTAGCGCACCCGAACCAAATTGCTGAGTACGCGTCTCCCAACTCCCACCAAGGGACGAAAGCAGCGGCCCGGTTGGCTCACAAAAACTTGCGGACTTATTGCCTTGAACCAGTAGCGCTGGTTCGTGCCCGGCATTGGCCCAAGTGATGGTGCCGGCACGTTGATCAATTACAACAGCGAGTGCGGTGACAAAGAACGAACTCTCGAAAAGAATGGTTGCAGCAAGCGTGAGGATTTGATCCGGACTGCTGCCGGCGCGCAGCCCGGCGTGCATTAGCGGCCGAAGTTGAACGGCGGTCACTCCGGGCGCGGCGCCGTGCCCGGATACGTCAGCAATGACTAGCCCCAATGTGCCATCCGGTCGGATAACGGCGTCCCACCAGTCACCGGACAGTACCCCCTCAGCGGTTTGCGATGTACCAAAAATATTTAAACCCGGGATCTCAACAGTTTTAGATGCTGTGTACTCACCAGCAAGTGCTGATACCACCGGAGCCTCCTGCAGCAATCCCTGCCGAGCGGCTCGTGCGGTATCAATCTCCCGGACCAGGCTTCGGCGCAGGGACTCGGCATCAACCGCAACCTGTGTAATCTCCGGAGGTCCGACGCCGTAAATGACGTGCTCGTGGCCGGCTTCACTTGTTGCCAGCCTTAAGTCTGCTTGCAGGCTGGCCAATGGCTGCAGGACCCACCGCCGAAGCCCGAGGAAGGCCCCGGCCAGCAATACCGTCGCACTGACCCCGGCGATCAACAAGACGACACCGAGAAGCCGGGTGAACCCCTGAGCGAGGTCAGCGGCTTCATCTCTTTGGTCTTCGATGGCGCTGACTAGGCGCTGGGCAGCTTGGGTCATGTCGTTGTATGCCTGACGCGTTGCGACGGCCTCGGTCAGTGCTCGCGCCCTCTTACCGCGACCGCTCTCCATGGCTGAGGTGATCGGGCCAACACCTTTCGTTACCCAAGTAGTCTGAGAGGTAACGACATTAGCCAGCAATTGCGTTAAGCCAGGATGGCTTGCTACTTTCGGGGAAACCTGCTGCGCGAGAGCGTCAGCGCGCGCAATCGCGTTGTTTAGCCGAGTTAGATATTCAGGAGTAGCAAGCAATGCATAATCGGTGAGTGCGAGTGATGCATTTGCCTGCGCCAACATCATTGATCGCGCAGAGTCAGCAGCAGGGTCAAGTGTTTCGCGCACCTCATTTTGCGAAACCACCGTGCCGAAATACTCCTGGACCAAGAACACCGCACTCGTCACCATCACGCCGAAGGCGAGGAAGGCTGCAAAGAGCATTCGGCGCCGCAGGGTCATGACCTGCGCTCACCCGTTGTTACCAACACCACTCCACCGAGCACGACGGTGAGTCCGATAAACACGTCTCGCGTAATTGGCTCACTGATGATTAGCGCACCAAGTAGCACGGCTATCACGGGATTAACGTATGCGTAAGTGGATACGAGTGACATGGGGGCATTGGCAATCAAATAACTGTATGCGGTGTATCCGATAAGTGAGGCTATGACGAGCCAGATCCAGCCGTTCCAAGATGCTTGGGTGAATTCGCCGAAGTTAATCCGCTCGCCGCGTAATGCGCCGATACCCAGCAATAGCGCGCCAGCCCCAACCAATTCATACATCGTGGTGACCAAGGAGTTGCGCGGGAGCGGATAGGAGGTTGACTGCCAGGAGAAAAATGCCCAGCAGAAACTTGATGCAAGTAGCAGGCAAGACCACAGGACTACATCGCCGTCGGTGCCCGTGCGTGGAATGGTGCCGCCGGGAAGCACCATCAAACCCAAGCCGATCAGCCCAACTGCGACACCGATTAGGGTGAGAAGGGTCGGGTGATCACCGGATCTAACTCGCAGCAGCACTATGAATAGCGGTGTTATCGAGATCAGCAGGGCAGCTAGTCCGCTTGGCACGAAGCGCTCAGCGAGAGCCAAAGTGCCGATACCGACCCCGAGCAGCATGCAGCCCATCAGCATCGAATAGGCGAATTCCGGAATCGAAACCCGGAGTACCCTCGGATCTTGGAAAACGCAAAGTGCGGCCGCCAGGATGACTGCGGCCGCGAAGAATCGCGTGGCTGTTGCCAGCAGTGGCGGCATCGACTCGAGGGTGAGGGCGATTCCCAGGTAGGTCGAGCCCCAGATAAGCCACAGGGCAACCAGCGGCACCCAAATTTGGATAGGTGAGGCACGAACCACCCCTCGCACGTCTACCATCGATACCCGCCTACCTTCTCGATGGCATCACGCTGGTCCTCATTACTGTAGCCCTCCACTGAAATGCGCCTCGATCAATATCGGTCACCGAATGCGCAGTACTCAGTTCGCCGAGCTTTTTGGTACCTAGATTGCGTTCAATGGCTCTGACACTACATACGCTACCTGAGCATCAGCCAGATGAGGCCTTAATCTAGGGCGAGGGCGGGCGATAGGTGACCGTTGGCCACCGGCTTGGCGGGTGCAAGGATGTGCGTTGGAGGATTGATGGCTGACGAACGAGTGAGCGCCGTCCAATTGCTGACCCCGGAGGGCCAGCGGGTCGCGCATCCCGAATACGACATCAACTTAACTGACGCCGAGCTCAGGGGCCTTTATCGCGACATGGTCTTGGTGCGACGGATCGACACCGAGGCGACGGCGCTGCAACGCCAAGGTGAATTAGGTTTATGGGCGCCCTGCCTTGGGCAAGAGGCCGCGCAGGTGGGTTCGGCCCGCGCCATGGCACCCAACGATTTTGCTTTCCCGACATTCCGGGAGCACGGGGTGACCTGGTGTCGAGGGGTAGCGGCACTTGACATGCTCGCGATTCTCCGCGGCATAAGCAATGGCGGCTGGGACCCGAGCCTGCATAGATGCGGACCGTACTCGATCGTGATCGGCGCTCAGGTGCTGCACGGTGTTGGCTATGCGATGGGCGTTCAGTTCGATGGCGCCGAGGACGTTGCTGTTACCTACTTCGGCGATGGGGCAATGGCGCAGGGTGACGTCAACGAGGCATTCGTTTTCGCCGCGTCATTCTCAGCACCAGTAGTTTTCTTCTGCCAGAACAACCAATGGGCGATCTCGCAGCCGAGTGATCGGCAGGGCAACATTCAACTTTATGAACGCGCCAACGGCTTTGGCTTCCCGGGCGTGCAGGTTGATGGCAATGATGTGCTGGCGGTGCTGGCGGTGACAAAAGTTGCACTCGAGAGAGCCCGTTCAGGTAACGGACCAACCCTGATCGAGGCCTACACCTACCGCATGGGCGCCCATACGACATCGGATGATCCGACGCGATACCGGCTCGCGGGTGAGCTGGAGACCTGGCGGCTGCGGGACCCAATCGAGCGCCTAAAGGCCTACCTAGCGCGTCAAGGGATCGCGGATCGTTCCTACTTCGATCAGATCGAGCAAGAAGGCGAAAAGCTAGCCGAGCAAATTCGTGATGGTGTTCGTGCGATGGTGCCCCCGAAACCTGAATCGATGTTCGACGATGTTTATTCAGAGCCGCACGCTCGCATAGATGAACAGCGTGCTGAAATGTTGGAGTACCTAGCCTCCTTCGAGGATGCGGGTGGTTAGTCAATGACAAACCTGACGATGGTGAAGGCGATAAATGCCGGTTTGCGAAAAGCGATGGAACGCGATCCAAAGGTGCTTTTGTTCGGTGAAGATATCGGCCGATTAGGTGGAGTGTTTCGGGTAACAGACGGATTACAAAAGGATTTTGGTGAACACCGAGTGTTGGATGCGCCACTTGCTGAAAGCGGAATAGTCGGCACTGCGGTCGGGCTGGCTATGCGCGGCTACCGCCCGGTCCTTGAGATTCAATTCGATGGTTTCGTTTATCCAGGGTTTGACCAAATTGTTTCGCAGGTTGCCAAGTTCCATCGGCGAATGGATGGCGCGGTAGCAATGCCGATCACCATTCGAATCCCGTATGGTGGCGGGATCGGAGCCGTCGAACATCATAGTGAGTCACCGGAGGCGTACTTTGCTCACACCGCTGGGCTTCGAGTTCTAACACCCTCGGATCCACAGTCGGCATACCTCACCATCCAACAGGCGATCACCTGCAACGACCCGGTCATCTACTTCGAGCCAAAGCGGCGGTACTGGGACAAGGGCGAAGTTGATGAATCGCAATCCGCCCTTGACCTAGGAGCGGTGGCTGATCCATGGCGGGCACGAATTGTTAAGGCTGGAAGTGACGTCACGGTGGCCTGTTACGGCCCGATGGTGCGCACCTGCCTCGAGGCTGCAGCCGTCGCCACCGACATCTCACTCGAGGTTGTCGATTTGCAAGCACTCGCACCGATTGACTACGAGACTCTCGTTGCATCGGTCCAGCGCACAAGTCGACTTGTTGTCGTCCATGAAGCTGCACTAAGTGGCGGGGTAGGGGCCGAAATAGCAGCACGCATTGGTGAAAAGTGCTTCTATGAACTCGAAGCGCCGGTCACTCGGGTCGCAGGATTCGATGTGCCTTATCCGGCAAGTCGAATCGAGGAGCATTTCCTGCCGGATCTCAATCGAGTGCTCGATGCTGCTGAACGAGTGATGGGGTACTGAGATGGCGGAACAGCAGCAGGTATTCCACCTGCCCGACGTAGGCGAAGGCCTAACCGAGGCTGAGATCGTCAAGTGGCGGATTCGCCCCGGCGACAGCGTCGCGGTGAACCAAATAATCGTGGAAATTGAGACCGCGAAGGCGGTTGTTGAACTGCCCTGCCCATATGCCGGCTCGGTAAAAGCTCTTCATGTTCCCGAGGGTGAAATCGTGCCCGTTGGTTCGCCGATTGTCACTATCTTGGTAACAGCCAAGGCCGATGAACGGGAGCCGGTACTGGTCGGCTACGGCGTGAAAACTGACCACGAGGTGCACCGCCGGCCCCGTAAGCCCGGAATCCAGCAGGACATCGCACCTACCAGCCCGGCCCGGGCCAAGCCACTTGTTCGCAAGTTGGCGAAGGAGCTCGGGGTGCCACTGGACTCGGTGACACCAACTGGTGCCGACGGGGTGATCACCCGTGCGGACGTACTGGGCTCCACCCGAAATGGCCATTCGACCAGCCCAGCCGCGGCTCCTAACGGACGCGATGATCGGCAACCGGTGCGTGGTGTGCAACGCGCCATGGCAGATGCGATGGTGCGCTCAGCATTCACGGCACCACATGTAACCGAATGGGTTGAGGTTGATATTTCACGGACCCTTGACTTGGTCATCAGATTGCGGGCCAACTCGGCGTACGAGGGCATCAAGGTGACCCCGCTAACAATTGTTGCGGCAGCGGTGATTCACGCGGTGAAGCAATACCCGAGAATTAATTCGACCTGGATGGAGTCATCGCAGGGCGCCGAAATTGTCACCCATAGCGAGGTTCATCTTGGGATCGCGGCTGACACGCCTCGCGGACTGCTCGTGCCATCGGTTAAGGCAGCCGGTTCGATGCAGTTACCTCAACTCGCACGAGGGATCCATACCCTGATCGAGACGGCCCGCGCGGGACGCAGCACACCGGCCGATTTGACCGGCGGCACGATAACCATCACCAACGTGGGCGTTTTTGGAGTTGATGGCGGCACCCCGATCATTAATCCAGGCGAGTCCGCAATCTTGGCTATTGGCCGAATCCTTGATCGACCATGGGTTGTTGACGGGGCCATAGTGGTACGCCCCATCATGCAACTGTCCTTGTCCTTCGATCATCGAGTAATCGACGGCGCACTTGGCTCGAGGGCATTGGTGAGTATGGCAAATTTCCTGACTGATCCAGCAGTTGAAATGGTTCCGGCGCACGCTACGGAGTAACAACCATGCCGCCTATCAGGCGCTGAACTAAGTCATCAGGCCCACTGACTTCGATTCTAGAGACAAAGCCCAGGTCATCGGCGCCAACTCGTCCACACATTCGATGCATCAGGTCCGTGACAGAGATCAATAGTTGAACAGTGGGCTCAGCATTGGCAATGAAGCGAGCGCGGCCGTCATCATCGAGGCGAATGAAAACCTCACTTGCTAGATCACGGATGACCAAATTAAGGACAGCACCCACCGGGGGCTTCGAATTCTTGCCCCAGACGACAGGAAGGGCGCTGATCAAAACACTCAGTGCCACCTCGAATGGCAATCCGGTCCAGCCACCGGGCTGATCCACAGCATCGCGAATATCTTGCTCGTGCACCCAGGTATCGAACACCCGCATCGTTAGGGCCCGTTCCAGGGTTATCGGCGACCCGAAAGGTCCGCGCACCTGACTTGATAACTCGCCGGTGTCAGCGGTCAGGATCGTGCGGCGCAGTTCGATTAGGTCACGCAACTCGGCAATTTGATCACTTTGAGTAGCCCCGCGCCGGGCTTCAACCCCGAGTTCGATGAATTTTCCGGCCTCGCTAGCCACGTGCGGCGTAGTTGTCCAGTCCGGCTCAGCGGTGGCTCGTGGGTTACCGCTCAGGAACGACTCAAAATCTGCCAGGTGAGCAACAACATCGGACACCCGCCACCCCGGGCATGGGGTTGGGGCTCCCCACTCGGCGGCAGTGAGCGGGGCTACCAGGTCGGCCACCTGAGTCAAAGCGTCTAATGACGCCCTAACTAGGTCGTCCTTTGTAAAAGTCTCCTGCACCTGGCTCCAATACGGTGGTAGGCCCCGAAGATGATCGTCGCCGCTAAGGTTTTCCTCGTGAGCGTCACAGTAGCCCTAATCCAATTGAACTGTACTTCGGCCGACCCGGTTTATCAGCGGGTCACTAGGGCGTTGGGTTTGGTGGCAAAAGCGGCCGCCAAAGCTCAATTCGTCGTGCTCCCCGAGTTGTGGCATGTGGGCGCGTTTGACATCGATGCGGCTCGTGAGCACGCGCAGGTGATCGACGGTCCGCTCGTCACCGACCTGGGTGCCTTGGCCAAGCAGCACGCAATTTGGCTTCATGGCGGCTCCTTTTGCGAGAAGGGTGATAACTCTTACTTCAATACCAGCGTGCTTTTTTCACCCGAGGGTGACCTCCGGGCCGCCTATCGAAAGATTCACCTATTTGGTTTCGAGGGTGGTGAGACGACTTTGATGAGTGCCGGTTCTGAACTAGTTGTCGTTGACACCCCACTTGGTCCGACCGGCCTGGCTACCTGCTACGACCTGCGCTTCCCCGAGCTCTTCAGGGCATTGACCGAGGGCGGTGCGACCGCATTTGTTGTCACCTCAGGCTGGCCCACCCCGCGGATCGAGCATTGGGATGTGCTGACCCAAGCTCGGGCAATTGAAAACCAAGCTTGGCTTATTGCGTGCAATGAGGTTGGTGAACAACCTGGCATCACCCTCGGCGGCCACTCCTGCGTTGTTGATCCGAAAGGTGCGGTGGTCGCCAGGGGTGGTGGCGCCGAGGAAATCATCTACGTCGAAATCGACCCCGATACTCCCAAGGCCTGGCGGGCGCAGTTCCCGGTGCTTAGTGATATTCGGTTGCGCTAGCCGGCTGCTACATTTCTTTGATGGTGGCAATCGTTCCGATAACTATTACCGGCGTCTTTGCTGGGTCTAACCACTTCATTATTTGAGTCAGCCGCTGTTCAGCGATCGCGACACAGCCGGCGGTCTTATCGCCATTACTCACATGTAAGAAGATGCCGCCGCCACGCCCGATGTCAGCCGGCGGCGAAGTACGACGAATCCCATTGCCACCAACGGTTACCGGCCCTTTGGGCAGATTGAAGTCAAGTACCGCCACATAGTTGTATTGCATCCCGTACTGCCAAAGTCGTTCGACATACTTGCCGTAGCCATCCCAGCTCACGTCGGCATCTTGAAAAAGGTTGTAGGTAGCTGGACGCTTTGGGTCATAGGTCCACGCATCACCACGGTCAAATTCGGTGTAAGGCAACGCGGTGCCAGGGTTTGCGAGCCGGCCGAAGGCAGTTTCGATAGCGAAGGTACCCGCGGGCGTCTTGCCGCTACCTTGCTTGCGGTCTTCTGCTAGCGCTAATCCGCCATAGCCCAATAAGGCAGGAGTCGCGTCGACGACCTGAACCCAATTGCCGGCAGTCGAGCGTTCGAATGCCCGCAGCGTGCCCGAGGTCGAATTCCATCTGGGTGCGGTAACAACGATCACCTGATCGGAGCCCTCAACATGTGCTAACTGCGTCGGAAACCACTCCGGTGCACTTGGTTGCGCAGCATTGGCGTGCGGGCTGACCATGGCTAAGAGTGCAATCAAGGTAAAAAGGAGCCGGCGCATCCGTGCAGATTAGCCCTGTTTGTCCTGCCCTGCCAAGTGGGCAAAGCGCTCGTTGTATTCATTCAACTCCGCGTTGCCGTCCCGATCGGCACGGCGATCAGATCTCTTGGCCTCTCGCTCATCACTTCGCGACCATTGGACAGCTATGACAATCAGGACAATCAGTGTCGGCACCTCAGATAGCCCCCAAGCCACCTGGGCCCCGATCAAGGTGTCGCGAAGGGGGTCATTTATCCAATCGGGCTGCACCACCCCGTACCACTCGGTGGCCAGCGGGGTCGATGACATCATCATCGCGACCGCAAAGAAACCATGCACCGACAGGGCCAGCATCAACATCAATAGACGACCCCAATACGGGAGTGGTTTAGGCCGAGGGTCAACGCCGATGAGCACCCAGTAGAAAAGATATCCCGCTGCTAGGAAGTGAAACTGCATGAAGACGTGCCCGGCGTGACTGCCCATGAGCCAGCCGAAGAGTGGAGTCATGTAGAGGCCGTAAAGGCCAAGGACGTAGATAAAAAACACAAAGAACGGATTAGTGAGAATCCGGGTGATCCAACTGTGGAGGAACCACATGAGCCACTCACGCGGACCCCGCTCGGTACCGTGCGATGGCTTGAGTGCCCGCAAGGCAAGAGTGGCTGGTGCACCAAGAACCAGCATGATAGGTGCCAGCATCGTCATGGTCATGTGCTGAAACATGTGCAGGCCCACCGAGACCTGCGAATAGCTGGCAATCCCAGCGTTGGTGCACCAAATCATGATGCCGATGCCAAGCAGCCACGCGACAAGGCGGCCCCATGGCCACCTATCCCCACGGGCTCGCAGTCGAGCAACACCAATGCAATAGAGCGCCGCGCCAAGGATCCCCAAGGTCAAGAAGAGTGGTTCGAGTCGAAAGCCCAGGCCAACGGTCAAGACGGTGGGAGGGGGTGGGTAGGCGAATCCGAGCAGGGTCTCACCAAAGGAGTTAAAGGCGGTCTGTAGTCGCGGTGGTGCACTTGATGCGAGGCTCACGCCCAAAGCGACCGAGATGACCATGATCGTCAGCTCAAGTGCGGCAATCCGGGAAAATATCGAAACCCCGGATGCCTTGCTCGACCCGGCAATGACTCGTCGGCGCATCAGGTAACCAATAACCCCAAGACCAACTATTAACAGGGCTTTAGCGAGGACTACTTGACCGTAGCCAGTTGTGAACAGTTGACTGATTGAGTCAATTCTTGTGTATGCATTAGCGATACCGCTAACAGCTAGTAGGACGATCGCAACAAGAGCGATAGTCGAGAATCTCTGCAGTGATCGTTGCACGGATCCATCGCGTCTAACAGCGTGCAGGGCGAGTGCCATCAGGCCGCCGACCCAGATCACGGCGGCGAGTACGTGCGTAACACCGGCGGTGATAGCGAGTGCGTGGTCGCCAAGGCCAGAACCGTGCCCGCTCAGGACCGGCAGCGAAACAGCTACCAGGGCAACGAGCAGCCAACCGGCTTCAGCGCCGATGGTCGAAGTAACAAAGGCGCCGAAAGCGACGACGAATGCGAGTAGGGCCATGACCATCAAGGCGCGGGTGGCAGGGATATCGCTGGCATAGGTCGCGAAGACGGCCGGGTCAAAGGCCTGGCGGAGTGTGATACCGAGGACGTTCGCAAGTACGAAAAACATCTGGACCAGGGCCAGCACGGACCAGATCAGTGCGGCTATTGATGCGCGGAGGGCGTCAACGCGACCTAGGCGTGAGATCACCCCATCCTTACCGGACGGGTCCAAGATGCTGGCGGCAAGCAGCCACCCGATAGTCGCGAGTGCGGCGATGTTGGTTAGCAGGCGAAGTACCGGGACGCCCCAGACAACCAGCGGGCCCGGATCAGGTAGCCCAACGCTCGGCGGCTCGTAGCCGCCACCGGCAACGACCAGGGACACGCCGAGGGCACTGACCGCGAGTACCACCAGCGAGGTGGCGAGCAGGGCAATGGCACCAAAGCCCAATGGTGGGCGGGTGGTGCTGCGCTGCAGGGTAGTTCTACTCATCTACGTCCGCGTCTGGCCAAAATGATGGCGGCGATCGTGGCCGCGAGGGCAAGTACCAAACCAACAACACCGATAGGGAAATTCGAAGGTGGCTCAGGGGCCGCGGGCGCCGTCGTAGTCGGGGCGGATGCTGGCGTGGCGCCGATGGCACTGTAAGTGAAGGCAATTGACCCGGTGACGGGATGGCCGTCCGCGGAGACAACCCGATAGGAAACCGTATAGGTGTCTGGGCCTAAGCCAACGGGCCAAGGGACGGTCACGACGGCACCGGCCGCCGATGCGACGGTACCGCTGACAACGGCTCCGCTGCTGTTGGAGATGGCAATCGCGACGGTTTCCTCGAGTAGCGCTTCATTGAATGTGAGCACCACCGAAGTGGGTGCAGCGGCGAGCACTGAGCCAGTAGTTGGGTCGGACGAAAGCAACTGCGAGTGGGCACCGGCGGTACCGAGGCCAGTCAGTAGCGCGAGGGCGCCGATGCCCAATATCAATACCGGGCGCCACAACGTCATCCTCTGATCCTATGAGTCGAGCCGTAACCGCGAGACAGCAGGAGATTTGGTGGAACCTGCCGCTGTTAGAAGGACTCCTCGGGGAGTTCCATGACCTCAAGGGTGGTGGCCTCGGCAACGGCCCGCTCAGCCGCGAGGAGCGGCAGGCGATTGCGGGCGAACCACTTGGCCGTTTCTATCTTGCCGAGGTAGAAGGTGCGATCACGGCCGACGGCACCTGCTTCAAGGGCGCGGGTGGCTACTTCGGCCTGCCGGATTAATAGCCAGCCGATGAGCAGATCACCGGTGGTCATCAGCAGGCGAGTGGTGTTCAACCCGACCCGGTAGATCTCCTTGGAGTCTGTTTGCGACGCCATGGCCCACTGGCCGAGCAGGCCGATCATGGCCTGCACATCCTCAAGGGCCCTGCCGAGTAATTCGCGCTCAGTGGCCAACTGACCGGCGCCTTCATCACCCTTTACTGTCTCGGTGATCTGCGAACCCAGGTAGAAAATCGACCTGAACTGGTCGCGGACCATTTTGCGGAAGAAGAAGTCGAGCCCCTGAATGGCGGTGGTGCCTTCATAAAGGGTGTCGATCTTTGCGTCGCGCAGGTACTGCTCAACCGGGTAGTCCTGAAGGTACCCGGACCCGCCGTAGGTCTGCAGCGACACCGCGAGCATTTCGTAGGAGCGTTCTGAGCCGACACCCTTGACGATTGGCAGGAGTAGATCATTCATGCGCAAGGCGCCGTCGAGGTCAACTCCCTCCACTCCGGCTTCACCCATCTCGATTAAGTCCTGCCAGTAGGCGGTGTAGGCGATGAGGGCGCGCATCCCCTCGGCGTATGACTTCTGCAGCAGCAGGGACCGGCGGACATCCGGGTGGTGGACGATCGTGACGCGCGGTGCGGACTTATCGGTCATCTGCGTGAGGTCAGCACCTTGAACGCGTGTCTTTGCGTAATCAAGGGCGTTCAAGTAGCCGGTTGACAACGTCGCTATCGCTTTTGTTCCGACCATCATCCGCGCGTACTCAATGACCTTGAACATCTGGGCGATGCCGTCATGCACATCACCGATGAGCCAGCCAGTTGCCGGCTCGTTCTCACTGAATGTCAGATCGCAGGTGGTTGATACTTTCAGGCCCATCTTCTTCTCGACGTTGGTGGCGTAGACGCCATTGCGGGCCCCAAGCTCGCCGGTCTGGAAATCAAAAAGGAATTTCGGAACGAGAAAAAGTGAAAGGCCCTTCGTGCCGGGGCCGGCACCCTCGGGGCGAGCCAGCACCAAGTGCATGATGTTCTCGACCATGTCGTGCTCGGCCGATGAGATAAACCTTTTGACACCCTCAATGCGCCAGGTGCCGTCGCCGTTGTCGAAGGCCTTGGCACGACCGGCGCCGACATCTGAGCCGGCATCAGGCTCGGTCAGCACCATTGTCGAGCCCCAGCCCTTGTCAATGGTGAAGGCTGCAACGCGTTTTTGATCGGCGTTGCCAATGCTGTCAAGGATGCTGGCGAAGCCTGGACCGGACATATACATGAAAGCGGCGGGATTCGAACCGAGCAGCATTTCGCTGGCGGCCCAACGTAGCGATGGCGGGGCACCGGAGCCGCCCATGTGCTCGGGTAGATCAAGGCGCCACCACTGCGCATCCATGAGCAACCGAAAGGCCTTCTTGAAACTCTCGGGCATCGTTACGGTCTTGGTGCGCGGGTCATAAACCGGCGGATTGCGATCGGAGTCGGCGAAGGAGTCAGCAAGTTCGCCGGTGGCGAGCCGCTCGACCTCGCGCAAGACATCGTGTGCGGTGTCGGCATCGGTATCAGCGAATGGTCCTTGGCCGAGGCGGTCGCCGGCCCCGAAAACCTCGAAAAGGTTGAATTCCAAGTCCCGAAGGTTGCTCTTGTAATGCCCCATGGCCGACCCACTCCTTTGCCGCAGTTCACTTTTCGGTTGATTGGTACAGCAGACCCCCGGGCGAGGTTACCCGCCAGTAATGTAATGATGCTACTGATGAGTAACTTGCGCAAGTGCAGGTGGCATTATCCCCAGCGGTGTCGCGGGCCGGGGTTATTCGCCACAATGGGGGGATGACCGGGTTCTGGATGGCATCGGTGACCCCGATCGCCCCGCCCAAGTCGGCTAATCCCACGCTGCGGTTCCTGCTGTACGCGGCGGCCCTGACCGGCGGCTGGTCTGCCATCTTGGCCCTGTTGATCTATGGCATCGGGCGCCTGCTCGGCGTGCCATTTGAGGTGCAATCTGCCTTCGGTGGCTCCCTGCAGGTCGTGCCGTGGCTAGTGGTGGTAATCGCCCCGCTTCTTGCCGCGGTGGCCGGGGCCCTGCTGTCAGCCTTGATGTTGGGGCGAAGAAATGCCCGCCGCGTTGTCTATTGGGGCGGCACCCTAATCGCCGTGTTCACGCTCGCCTCGCCGCTGATGCAACCCGCTGAGGTAATCTGGTCAACGCGCATCTGGTTATCGATCATGCACGTGATCACTTGGTTCCTCGTCGTGCCGCAACTCGCTCGCATTGTCGGCGATTCAGAGCCGGGGGCAAGTGTTGAACGCGACGCATAGCGGCCGGACACTGCCCGTTGCACTAGTCGTGGCGATGCGGCCACGCCAGTGGCTGAAGAATGTGCTGGTCTTCGCCGCTCCGTTGGCTGCGGGCTCACTTTTCTTACCAGCGGTGATCTTGCCGACCCTGGGGGCGTTTGTAGCCTTCTGTCTTATCTCAAGTTCGACGTACCTGATCAACGACATCAAGGATGTCGAGTCAGATCGCAATCATCCGACGAAACGCAACCGCCCGATTGCGGCCGGTGACCTAAGTGCGAACATCGCTGCGGTCTTCTCGGTTATTTTGGCTCTGGCAGCACTAACACTGGCTTGGTGGATCAGGCCTGAGCTCGCCGGCGTAGTTGCCATCTACTTCGTTTTCACCCTGTCGTATTCGTTGTTCCTCAAGCATGAGCCGGTGATCGAGCTCGCGTTACTCGCAATGGGCTTCTTGCTCCGTGCCATCGCCGGCGGGGTGGCGTCAAACCTACCGATATCGCAGTGGTTCTTAATCGTTGCCGGGTTCGGCTCACTGTTCATGGCGGCGGGCAAGAGGTTCAGTGAGCTAGACCGCGACCTGAATAGATCCGGTGCCGGTGAGACGGCGAAGCGGGTGAGCTTAGAGGGCTATTCCCTCGGCTACCTGCGTTTCGTGTGGGGCATCGCCGCCGCGGTAACCATCGTTGCGTATTGCCTATGGGCATTTGAGGTTGGTCAGGCGCCGTCCACCTTGCCGTGGGCGCAATGGAGCGTCCTCCCGTTCGTCCTTTCGATTTTGCGCTACGGCGTTGCGATCGATCGCGGTCAGGCCGAGGCACCGGAGGATGCGGTTTTGAATGACAAAGCACTGCTCACGATCGGTGCGATCTGGCTAGTGCTATTTGGCCTCGGCGCCTTGGGCGCATGATGTCAAGCAAATCACCACTACGCCTAGGTGCGGGCGAGCAACTGCTAACAGGGTGGGGGCGCACCAGGCCCTCATTGGCCAAAGTGATGCCGGTAAGCACGGTTGAGCAGGTGCAGCAATGCATCAAGGCAGCCGGGCCGAGAGGGGTGTTGGCCCGCGGCTTAGGGCGTTCATATGGTGACGCGGCGCAAAGCGGGGGTGCCAGCGTCTTGGATCTAACAGCCATGTCGACAATCGCCCTGAATGCGAGCACAGGCAGCGTGCGGGTTGGCGCCGGGGCGAGCATCCACGACCTCTTGCTGGCCACCGTGCCAGCCGGCTTCTTCGTCCCGGTGACCGCGGGCACCCGCATGGTTACAGTTGGCGGGGCGATTGCCGCCGATATTCACGGTAAGAATCACCATGTCGAAGGTAGTTTCGGCAATCATGTGAGCGAAATTCAACTCGTTGACGGACGCGGTGAACCTCAGTCACTGACCCCCGATGACCCGCAAACGCGGGAGCGTTTTTGGGCCACCGTCGGCGGGATGGGCCTAACGGGTGTCATGACCGAGGCAACGTTCCAAATGCTGCCGATAACGAGCTCGATGATGAGCGTTGATACCGAGCGCTGCTCAGATCTCGATGATGTGATGACTCGCATGATCGAACGTGACTCGCAGTATCGCTACAGCGTGGCCTGGATCGACAGTGTCTCAGCAACCGGTCGTGGCATATTGACTAGAGGCGATCATGCAGCGGTCGACCAACTGCCGGCGGCAAAGCGAGCAGCCGCGCTGGACTACGGCCCGAAAGCGTTGGCGTCGGCACCTGGATTGATCCCCGGCGGCCTGCTCAATAAGTTCACCGTGCGGGCATTCAACGAAGCCTGGTTTCGCAAAGCCCCGAAACGGGAGCAGGGTGCGCTGCAACCAATTTCTGAGTTCTTTCATCCTCTTGATTTCGTCCAAGACTGGAATCGGGTTTACGGCCCCGGTGGTTTCGTGCAATATCAATTCGTGGTGCCCGATGAGGCTAGCGAGGTAATTGGTGCTGCGCTTCGCAAGTTGCAAAGCGTCGGCGCACCCAGCTTCCTTACCGTGTTGAAACGTTTTGGTGCCGCCAACCCAGCTCCACTTTCCTTTCCGCAGTCTGGTTGGACTTTGGCCGCTGATGTTCCTGCAGGAATCCCGGGGCTCGCGGTGGCCTTGGATGAATTGGATGAGTTAGTTGCCAATTCGGGCGGCCGGCTTTACCTTGCCAAAGACTCGAGGCAGTCACCAGAAATGTTTGTGCGCACCTATCCGCTCCTCACGCAGTGGCAGCGTACCCGCGATCAAATGGACCCTAAAAGTATTTTCAAGTCAGACCTAGCCAGGAGGTTGTCTCTGTGAACGATGCACTCGGTGATCCGCAGTCGGTACTTGTCCTAGGGGGCACCAGCGAGATTGCTCTGGCCACGGTGCGGGCTTTACCGCGTAATCGCCTCAAGCGAGTGGTGTTAGCGGGGAGGCCGTCACCCGCGCGCGATGCTGCAATCGCTGCGCTAACCGGTGCGGGTATTCAAGGGGTTTCAGCGATAGATTTTGAGGCCAAGAACACCGCGGAGCACGCGGTGCTAATTGATCAGGTTTTCGATGTCGGTGATATTGACATTGTTCTACTTGCTTTCGGGATTCTTGGTAGCCAAGACGAAGGTGAGGCCAATCCCGATCTCGCGGTGGAGGTGGCAACCACAAACTACACCGGCGCGGTGAGCGTGGGCTTAAGAGTTGCGGCACGATTGAAAGGTCAAGGACACGGGTCGCTCGTAGTCTTCTCAAGTGTTGCGGGCGATCGGGCACGGCGATCCAATTTCATCTATGGGTCCACGAAAGCTGGTCTCGATGCCTTCGCACAAGGCCTCGGTGACGCATTGCATGGCTCGGGAGCAAATGTTCTTGTTGTCCGGCCCGGCATGGTGCGTACGAAAATGACCACCGGTATGCCCGAAGCACCGATGACGACCGACCCAGAAGTGGTAGCGAAGATTGTTGTAGCGGGGTTACGCAAAGGCAAGAACACTGTTTATGCTCCGGGGCCGCTACGCTACGTCATGACCGCGCTGAAGGCTTTACCGCGCCCGGTGTTCAGGCGCCTCCCGCAATAGCCCGAAGACGACTAAGACCTTCTAGCAATTCAGGGAAAAGCGAAGGTAACTTGGACCGTTTGATAGTCAGATGCTTGGTATTCAGTGTTGAACGCCCGACCAGGGACGAGCGGGCCCGCATCACCTAATTACGTGACCGCTCGGCCAGCTGGCCAGTCTTGACGTATTTCGGGCCAGAGGCTAGCCTGAATATATGAGCGTGGTCAGCCCCGGCGGGTCTATCGGCATTTACGACCTAAAGAACCAGTTATCCGCGGTCCTAGAGGAAGTCATGGAAGGCAAAGAGGTAACTGTCACCAAGCACGGGCGTCCCATCGCTCGCATAGCGCCCATCAAGGCGGCTGATCGCGAGGATCGGGCGGCCGCTGTTGCTGCCATCCGCCAGTTGGGTGAGCGAGTTCGCCGACTGCCTGCGGAGGCGACGGGCCGTGAGTTGATCGACGACGGGCGTGCTAGGTGAGCGACCTAGGCGGAGCCGTCCTTGATGCGTCAGCAGCCATAGGTTGGGTGCTTCGAGACGGAAACCCTGAGGCAGAAGCGAATATCGACTCTCTCTTGACTAACGGTTTCGTTCTCGTTCCCGAGTTATGGCATGCGGAGATGGCCAATGCCTTCCGCACGGCTATGCGGGCCGGACGAGTCGACGCTGCGTTCGTGGTAGGTGTCTGCGAACGACTCGACCAATTGGATATCCGTACCGATGTTGTAGGTAGCCAGGTTCAGCGGCTGGCACTCGAGGCGCAAAAAAATGGGCTCACCTCGTACGACACGTGCTACTTACTGCTAGCTATGGACCGGGGGCTTCCGTTAGCAACCCTAGACCGGGAGTTGGCTAAGGCGGCGGCGGCGGCCGACGTCGCCTTGCTCCTACCGATCTGAAGCACACGCCCATTCGGAGCGGGCGACGGGAATCGAACCCGCATATCTAGCTT
>SYJA01000033.1 GCA_005798555.1 Actinomycetota bacterium | reverse complement strand
GTAACGGCGCGGCCCAGCGGGGTGGTATTGAAGTACTGCCGGCCACCTGAGCGGATATGGAAGGCACCGCAGGTGAGGGCGGCCAGGCCCTCCTCAACCAGAGCCGCCTTGCAGTCGACCAGCCGGGACAGTTCGGCCCCATATTCGCCCGCCCGACCGGGCACCGAGGCGATATCAGGCTCGTCGTACTGGCCGATATCGGCCGTGTACGTGTACGGGATCGCCCCCTTGTCGCGCATCCAGGCCACGGCCACCGAGGTGTCCAGGCCACCGGAGAAGGCAATTCCGACGCGTTGGCCAACGGGTAGGGAGGTAAGTACTTTCGACACGGGGTCTAGCCTAATGGCTTAGGCGGGGACGCCGACCCATGGTGAGTTGCGTCCGGGGAGTGATCGGCACAATCCGCCGTCCTGGCCTCAGGGCCGTCCGCTTTGGCACTGGCACCTGAACGGCCGGAATGATGCCCTGCGCCCGGGAGAACTCGATCACCTGAGCGATCGCATCGTCGACGGTACCTAGGTGCTTTCCGAACGGCAGGGCCGAGTTCGCCCGCGGACCATGATCAGGTCGGTTGGTATTCCGACGAGGTCAGGGCTGGGGCCATCGGCTGCGGCGATTCGTATGCTCACTCGTCGGCCGCGAAAGGTAGGACACACATCAGATCGGGATGCTCTGGGCAAATGAGAAGACGTTGTCCGGATCGTAGGCGCGCTTTACCTCCTGAAGCCGGGGAAGGTTCGTCCCGTAGTAGGCACTGGCGAAGTCAACTAGGCTGCGATCGGGGAAGTTCTGGTAGGACTGGGGGAGCATGTACGTCTGCATGGCCGCCCAATAGTCAGCCATCCATGAGGTCATGGCGGCCACCCTCGCGGGGGAGTCCTTTGGCGTCCATTCCGGCTCTATCTGAAACATGAAGTTCGAATCACGATGGACGTATGCCATCGCGTCAGTCGGCACGTCGCGGACTGCGCCACCGAAGGCGAACAGCAGCCCCATGTTCAACTGCGCAATCGAACCGCCTGGCCAACGCCTCATCCAGGAGACCATCTCGTTCAGTCCCTCAATGCTCATGCGCTCCCCGAGGAAGCTGTTCTTCGACACGTAAAGGCCCTCCGGATCATTGGTTGCCAAGTAATCCCGCCCCTCCCAATAGCCCAGTTCCAAGATGGACCCCTCCCGTCTCACCGGGCCGGAGCGCTCGGAGCGCGGTACGCCCGTCTGGTCGCCGTCAGGGACCGGCTTCGCGACGGCCAGCACTGGCTGAAGGATCTCCATGAAATTCGCCTTTGACCCCCAGTAGAGCCCGGTTGTGGTCACGCACAAGTGCTCGAGGGTTGGATTGGACGTGGCGATGGTCATGACGATCTTCGATCGTGTCGACAGGTCTGTCGGGTGATCGACCTGCATGGACTGGAGTGCATCCATGAGTTCGACTTGCTTCACCGGAGGCCACGAGAGGCTGAACACGGTCACGTTGGGAGCAGCGTACGTCTTGAGTGCAAATCGGGTATTCACTCCGAGGTTCCCGCCGGCAGCACCCCTCACACCCCAGAACAGGTCGGCATTCGACTCGAGCGTTGCGGTCACGACCGATGAATCAGCAAGCACCACATCGGTGGCAACTAGGGAATCGCAGGTGGCCCCGTGGCGCGTCGCGGAAAAGCCCCAACCCCCGCCCAGGATGAGTCCGCCGATGCCGACCGTCGGGCAGCGGCCGGCCGGATACGAGACTCCATGCGGTCGAAGGGCATCGGCGACCTCCTGATTGTTCGCACCAGCGGAGATTTGAACGATTCCGGTGCCAGGGTCGAATGTCACGGCATTCATGTAACGCACGTCAACGAGCAAACCCGTGGTCGTCGAGAAGCCAGCGTAATTGTGACCGCCGGATCGGATGGCAAACTCATTGCCGGTGTCACGCACCCAATTGATGCACCGACTGATGTCAGCGGTGCTGACGCAGATGGCCACGGCCTTGGGAATTACCCCGGCATAATTCGCGTTGTTTGGCCATGCCGCAAGGGCGAAGCCGGGATCGTTCGGCAGCAGGATCAATCCGTCGAAATCTGCAGCCAAGGCTGATAGTCCGTCATCATCCCGGATGAGGGCGCATCCGGCGCTCATCGGGACTACGGACGCAGCGATGACAAGGCCAGACATGCCGAGGAGTCGGCGGCGGCTGATTTCCATGGAGTTCACCTCTTCCTGCTCGTGAGTATACCGTGCGGAGCCGCGCGGCTCCTAGCAATTCAAGACAGTTATGAACAGCCGATAATGTTCATTATGTCATTTTACGGTGCCCACCTCGACACCTGATGTTCATTTTACTCAAAGGATGCTGACTCACTTTTTATTGATATGTATTCGTTCCGGGTCCGGATCGGTCCAACCCGCCTTGACACTTGACATTTGATTATCTCAACATATACTGAGTCAATGAAAAATGAGCAACCATCTAGCCGGGTCCGCAAGTTCGCCGCCCTCGGCGATCCGGTGCGGTTGGCGATCGTTGATCTATTGCAGGATCAAGATTTGTCCCCGGACGTGCTCGCAGCCGCCCTCGGCCTGCCCAGCAACCTATTGGCGCATCACCTGAAGATTCTTACCCAGGTGGGCGTTATCTCCCGTACCAGGTCGCAGGCTGATGGCCGGCGCACCTATTTGCACCTCGTCCTGGGCGCCTTCGCCGACCTGCTGCCGGTGGCGGCGCAAATCCAAACCCCACGGGTGGTTTTCGTGTGCACCGAGAACTCCGCACGATCGGTAATGGCGGAGGTGCTCTGGCACCAGCACAGCCAAGCACCCGCCAGCTCGGCGGGCACTGATCCAGCGCATCGAATTAACCCGCGGACCAGAACGGCTGTTCGACGGGCCGGGTTGACGCTGGAGCAAACGGAGCCGCGTGACCTTGATGACATCCTGCAGCCAAGTGACCTCATCGTCTCAGTCTGTGATGCGGTGAACGAAAAGATCGCCCGAAAGCCGAACCCGCGGCTGCATTGGTCCATCCCCGACCCGGCCCGAATTGGCACCGATGCGGCGTTCGCCGAGACCCTCGAAGAGATCAGAACGCGGGTTGCCGCCTTGGCCCCACACGTCAGTTGCCCACCAAAGCGAAAGCGGTTGCCCAGGTGAGTGAGACCCTTTTAGGTGCGGATTTGTCACTGGAACAACAACTGGTGCTGCGGGCGGCCGCATCGCGGTTGCAGCGCGAGTTCGATGGCGTGTTCGCCGCCGAAACCATTGAGCGGTTTCTACATTCCTCGTACGACGATTTCGCCAGCCGGTTCACGGTTGCCACCTGGCTACCCCTGTTTGCCGAGCGCTTTGCCCGGGAGCGGCTATTTGCCCTGGCCCGCGTTGAAGGCAGGTCAAGTGACGCTCGACCGATCGTCTTGTTCCTCTGCGTGCACAACGCCGGTCGCTCGCAGATGGCAATGGGCTTCTTCCAAGCCCTCGCTGGTGATCGCGCAATCGCCTGGTCTGGTGGCTCAGAGCCGGGAAGCCAGGTCAATCCAGCGGCAATCGAGACGATGGCCGAACTTGGCATCGATATCACCGGGGCTTTCCCGAAGCCGTGGACGGAAGAGATCGTGCGCGCCGCCGATGCGGTGATAACCATGGGATGTGGTGATGCCTGCCCGATATTCCCCGGCAAGAAGTACGAGGACTGGATTCTTGAAGACCCCGGAGGCCTAGATGTGGAGTCAATTCGCCCGGTTCGCGACGAGATCAAGCAGCGCGTAAGCGACCTGCTGGTCCAACTTGGAATCCCGGTTGACTGACAGACGCTAGACGCTTGCGAGCTCCTGCGGGCTGGGACATGAGCAGACCAAGTTGCGATCGCCAAATGCCCCGTCAATGCGGCGCACGGGTGGCCAGTACTTGTCCTGCACCTTCGCCCCGGCCGGATAAGCACCGAGCCGAGCCGGGTAAGGATGCGACCACTCCCCGATGAGGCAGTTCGCGGTATGCGGCGCATTACTCAACGGGTTGTCATCGACGGGCCAGGTGCCGGCACCCACGGCGTCAATCTCGCCCTTGATCGCGATCATCGCATCAATGAACCGATCAAGTTCGCGCAGGTCTTCGCTTTCGGTCGGCTCAACCATCAAAGTGCCGGCGACCGGAAAGGACATGGTCGGAGCGTGAAAGCCGTAATCAATCAGGCGCTTTGCGACATCATCGACACTAACGCCGGTGGCCGCGGTAATTTGGCGCAGATCCAAAATGCACTCGTGCGCAACCAGTCCATTGGCGCCGGTGTAAAGGGTTGGGTAGTAAGGCGCAAGGCGCTTGGCGATGTAGTTCGCTGACAAAATCGCAACTTGGGTGGCTGTCACCAGGCCATCGGGTCCCATCATCTTGATATAGGCCCACGGGATCGGCAAAATACCCGCGCTACCCCATGGCGCCCCGCTGACCGGACCCACTCCCCCGTCAACGTGGCCGCGGCCGAGTGGCCCGGCTTCTGGCCGGAGTGGATGCGACGGCAAGAACGGTGATAAATGTGCACGAACGGCAACCGGGCCGACCCCTGGGCCGCCGCCACCGTGCGGAATACAAAAAGTCTTGTGCAGGTTCAGGTGCGAGACATCGGCGCCAAACTTACCGGGCTTGGCCAAGCCGACCAATGCATTTAGATTCGCGCCATCGACATAAACCTGACCACCCGCGTCATGGACCAAGGCACAGATCGTGGCCACCTCGGTTTCGAAAA
Organism: Actinomycetota bacterium; assembly: GCA_005798555.1. Classification (GTDB taxonomy): domain Bacteria; phylum Actinomycetota; class Actinomycetes; order S36-B12; family S36-B12. The sequence continues at coordinate 1,157 of SYJA01000033.1, read as the reverse complement.
CCCCGTGGGTTGACGGGTAGGTGATCATCAGGCCCGCCAGATGATCGGCATGCTCGGTGATCTTGGCCTTGAGATCCGCTAGGTCAACGTTGCCGTTGGCATCGCAGGCAATAACCGCCACCCGCATACCTGCCATCACCGCACTTGCGGCATTGGTGCCGTGCGCACTACTTGGAATCAGGCAAACATCACGTTGCAGGTCACCGCGCGAAAGGTGGTAGCCGCGAACTGCCAGCAGTCCAGCAAACTCACCCTGGGAGCCGGCATTGGGCTGCAGTGACACGGCGTCGTAGCCGGTTATCTCGACGAGCCAAGCCTCCAGCTGGCGAATCAACTCAAGGTAGCCGGCCGCTTGATCTAATGGCGCGAACGGATGGATACCCGCGAACCCCGGCCAAGTAATCGGCTCCATCTCAGTGGTGGCATTTAGTTTCATGGTGCAGGACCCAAGCGGGATCATCGACCGATCCAGTGCGATATCGCGGTCGGCGAGAGTCCGCAGATAACGCAGCATTGCTGTCTCACTGTGATAGGTGTTGAACGACGGGTGCGTTAAAATCGGACTAGTGCGCAAGAGGGTTGGCGGCACCTGGCCCCAAACATCGGTTAATCCGGCATCGATGGCACCGACACTTTGTGCATCCAGACCAGGCAGGGCGACTGCCAGGGCCTGCCAAACGTTCTCGATATCGGCTGCGGATGTCAACTCGTCGGTCGAGATGGAAACGGTGTTATCGTCAACGAGTCGGATGTTGATGCCGCGTTCGGCCGCATGATCGAACACCTCTTTGGCTGCGCTGGGAACTTGAACCGTGACAGTGTCGAAAAATGAAGAATGCGAAACTCGGCCACCTGCAGCCCGGACTCCTCCTGCCAGCACTTCCGCGTAGCGATGGGCCCGCTCGGCAATATTTCGCAGCCCATTCGGACCGTGATAGGCCGCATACATTGACGCAATAACCGCAAGAAGTACCTGCGCGGTACAGATATTGCTGGTCGCCTTCTCGCGCCTGATGTGCTGCTCACGGGTCTGCAGCGCAAGACGATATGTCGGCGCGCCATCGGCATCGATGCTCACTCCAACAAGGCGCCCGGGCATGCTGCGCTCTAGCCCCGCGCGTACCGACATGAAACCGGCGTGTGGGCCACCGAAACCC
>SYJA01000032.1 GCA_005798555.1 Actinomycetota bacterium | reverse complement strand
GATGCCCCGTGCCGATCACCAGGGCAACCGCCTCGGCCTTGAACTCCTCGCTGAACTCACGACGCTGCCGTGCCATCCCGGACTCCCATCACGCGGCCAAAGACCACGATGTCGGTGTCCGTCAGATGGGGTCAAGCCCAGTATTGCGGTCGCCATCGGCGTCGTCGTCCTGACGGCCTGATCTTCCACCACGACCCAAGGCCAACCCAAGGGAGAAGCAACTAGTACCGAACAACCGAGTCCCGAGCAGGCGGCCCCCAGCGCGGACCAAAGCCCTGTGACGACCACAGAACACGATAATTACGTCACGCTCAAAGAGGCCCCAAGGGGTTGTATCCAAAGCGTGCAATTCATCCCGATGGACGCGAATATCACCGGCGGGCAGCCTTGGGGCGGGATCTCAACTTCATCACCATTCACACCGGGTGGGTCATTGCAATTGAATGCGAAAGCTGGGCGGCATGATTCGCCCGGGCCGGCCCAATGGTTCAACGATCGAGCCCCCGTCAACATCTCGCAAAACAATAGTCCGATCAAGAACCTGAATTTTGCTTTCATTGGGGAACTCATTCTCAACGGCGACACCTACATCATCGCCTTTGGTCAGGGGAACCATGGCAGTGGCGAGAGTCCTTGGGTTGTAGGCGGCCACGGTTTCAGGGGGCCGTTTAGATTTAATCAGAGTTCAATCCAAACCCCAGATGGCAAGTATGAGTTGTCATACAACGGCGGAGATTCGATGAGCCAATTCGAATTGGGCGCAACCAATTGCGTGCAGGGCAGCGCCACGAGCTAGATTCATTCGAACGTGATGTCCATGGGCGTGGAAGGGTCCGGTGGCCGGCCCTAGGGAGGTGTCACGACCGGGCCCGGGGGAGCTGTCCCCGGGGAATTTCAAATAACCGAACAGGCGTCCCCAAGCGCTGACCAAAGCCAGCCCCGTGGTTCTTGCCGCAACCGCAAACCATGATCGGTGGCGATACCTGGGAGGCCACGGTGTCGCCCGATCTCAACTTCGCTTTTTGGCGGCGTGCCCACGATGACGGGCAAGCCAGCACGGGAGCGAACAACAACTGGTGGATCAGCGGACGACTCGTACCTGCTGATGCCAGGTGAGCCACCATTCACCTTGGGGATCGCCATCAACTTTTGACAAGGGTGAGCACCGAGTCACCGTGGGCCAGTTTTGTCGAGAGCGGGTGGGGTTTTCCGCAGCGCGGGATTGGTGGGGACAAGGTGCGGGCTTACGATTTTTTTGACGCAAAGCAGGTGATCCCGAAGGGAAGGTACGGTCGATGGTAAACGATGCAGAAATCAGGAATGAGCGCCGGCAAGCCGCAGGGGTCAGGCGTGATCCGCGGCTGCTCAAACTCGTAGCAATGCTGGGTGCCCTGGTCATGTTGGGCGGGTGCGGAAATGCGGCAACGGGGAACGGCGCGGCGGGCCTGATGAAAAGTTCAGTCGCACCGGCACCGGAGGCGTCCATCAAATCGATGGCTGTTGGTGATTGGTTTGACACAATCGGAACCATTGCTGGGCTAGCCTCGGCGATATCTTCGACCGTTGCCGAAGAGCAGGCCCAAGCGGAGTTTGTGGCAATCGGTGGACAGCTCACCGAGGTGCAAAGCCAGTTGGCTGCTATCCAGGCCGCGCAGCAGCAGGATTTCGCGGACTTACTGGAGGCGGTGGATATACAAACGTATGACATCGCGGTAGAGGCCGCAGTTAATAGTTGGGTTGTGGACATTAACGGTGCACTCAATGAACTGGAGAACATGGTGGCGGAGGGCCAGAAACCAAGTCCTAATCCGGATCTAATGAAGGACTACGTCCAAGACTTCACCAACTATGTAAACGAGGGCAATCTCAATGAGGCTGGCAACGCCCTGGTGAATGACCTGATTTACAACAGTGGGACGTCCGCTCCCTCCATCTGGGGCCTTGCGTGGCAGGCCATCCGCCAGAGCCAGTCGACCCAATTCAAAAATACGTTGTTGACCTCGAATTCCAGCGCGCAGTTCCAGGCAATGTCCAATGGCTGGCTGGGGATCATGGCGTCCCTCCAGTTAGTCTTGACAAACTACTGGAACATGATCGAAACACCGCCCGACAGCGTTCCCACAGCAGCGTCGAAGGCCGCCGCCGCAAATGAAATTACCGCATCGGGAATCGCGTCGCAGATCCAGGCGCTTCAAGCAGCTCAGCCGAAACTCATCCCGAACTACACCCTCATCGACCCTTCAACAAACATAATGTGGGCAACGTTCGGGCAATTGCCGTGGGAAGTAAACTGTGGACCAATTGGTTTTGCATATGTATGCAACAACAACCCGCCGACCAGCACGAACGCCGCGGGCGAGCAAACTGGCTTAGGGAACCTGCTCAACCAGGTCAACGGAAGTGAAACCCTCGCCCAAGGCGGCTGGGCTAATTTCCCCGTTGGTGTTCCAGGGCAGGGTTCTGGACCCGCAGGGTCCGGACTGCAGATCAACACCTGGTCTTTCCCCAACGTGTACTTCTGGGAGATGCCGGAGGTTAACGACGAGTCATTCACCGAGCACGCCGGCGTCCAATTTGGTGGCAGTGGGGTGGCAACGGGGCTGGAATCCCAGCTTAACGGGGTCGAGGCGGGCCAACCGATGAGCAACGCACTCCAATCCGTGACCAACCCTTCGATGTTCCCTTTTCAGAACGAAGGTTGTGAGCAGTGGCTGAGTGACCTTGGGTGGACCACCGCCCCCATGGTGTGGGTAAACAGCAACAACGGTTACGAGCAAATGCTGCCCAACGGACAGTCGTTTCAGGGAAACACCCCACAAGGAGTAGTCGGAAACGCCGGTTCTGCAGACTACACAGAAGATGATTGCTACGCCTCGGTCACGCTGATAACAATCGTCAAGGCTGCTGATTATCAGTGGGTCCCGCAAAAACAGTAGGCGGGTTATGCGCAGAGCGGGTGGGGTTTTCCGCAGCGCGGGATTGGTGGGTACAAGGTGCGGGCTTATGCTTTTTTGACGCAAAGCAGGTGATCCCGAAGGGAAGGTACGGTCGATGGTAAACGATGCAGAAATCAGGAATGAGCGCCGGCAAGCCGCTGGGGTCAGGCATGCCAATCGTTATGTGGGCCAGCGCCGATTGACATTGACGGTACTGGCGGTCGCCATGAGCGTCGTCGCCTTGGCGGCCTGCTCGTCCACTACTTCCCAAACCCAAGCCCAAACCCAAGTCCAAACCCAAGCCCAAGCCAAAGGCGGAGCAAAGAACGAGTATGACAAGTATGGCTGCAGGAATACAAAATCTGCTAACCCTGACTGCCGGCTGGCTGGACCTTTCACGGACCAAACTTTTGAAGGCTCAGACTTTTCCTATGCGAACTTTGCCGGGGTGGATTTTTCTCGCTCGATTTTCAAAGATGTAGATTTCAGGGGCACGCTACTGCTGGGTGCGAAATTCTCCAACGCCCGTCTTGACAATGTGATATTTGCTGAGGCAGCTCTGGGTTCAAGTAATTTTACCGGGGCGGAATGTCATGACTGTTGGTTCCAGGACCTTAGAGGTGGCCCTGCAGCCAACTTAACTGGGGCGGTACTGGACAAAGCCAGATTCTACGGCGTTAACCAATTTGCCGGCGATGCAGTGTTCGCTGAGACTTCCTTGAAAGGTACCAAGTTTGAAGGAGGCGGCTGGGAGAACGTGCAGTTCTCCGACTTGAAGAATGTGTCTGACGCTGACTTTTCCGGGACCGATGCTGACGTGGAGTGGAAACTCACATTGGCGAACAAGGAAACACCGTGGGAGGGGATGATTTGCCCTAATGGAAATAAGGCCTCGGATGTTACCGGTGAGGGCTATAACGTGCGGGTAACCTGCTAACCAGGTACTCAAGATCGTGCAGGTGAAGTGCCGTAACCCCTGCGTGCGCTTAGAGGGTGGAGCGATGAGTAGAAATCGTGAAGCTTTACCGCTAGGTGGAGTAGGTCAACCGCTTTCCTCGCCTAATCCCCCATAGTCTTGCATTGTGCGTTTGCCATGCGCGGGCACTGGTGCTGAACCTCAACGATCCGGCTTAACCCACCACTCAACATTCGATGCGAAAAGCGGTTTTGGTCTTGGTCAGCCGACGGCGTCAGCAGCCCGGGCGCGCAGCGCCCGCTCAATGCCATCGCGGCCTTCGCTGACCAACCGGCGTAAGGCCGAATTCAGTTTGCCGGCGAGAAACGCATCGGTCTGGGCGAGTGTTTCGGCATCGACCAGGAACACCGGGTACAGGCCCATGGTGATGCTCTGCGCGGTTTCCATCGTGCGCTGCTCCCAGACCCGTGGCAGTGACTCGAAGTACCTCGTTCGATAATCCGCGAGCAGTGCGACTTGATCCGGTTGCACGAACCCGCCGATGGTGGCTTCGAGAATCGCATTTGGTAGCTCCGTGCGCTCGATGATGTCGGCCCACGCAAGTTCCTTTGCCACCATCGTCGGGCGAGCGGCGAAAGCCACCGCGGCTTGGCGGCGCCCGGTGGCGGTGTCATCACTTCTTAGCTCGGCCTCGATCGCCTCCTCGGCAAGTCGGCCGGTTACCACCAAACGCTGGAGCAGTGACCAGCGCAGGTCGGTGTCCACTTTCAGCCCGCTCCAGGTGATGCTGCCGTCAAGGAGCCCGGCGACGATATCGAGATGGGCTGAAGTCGTTGCGCAGGAGTTAAAGACCCGAGCGAAGGCGAGCTGGTGATCGCTGCCAGGCTCGGACCGCTTGGCAAGATCGAGCACGCCGGTGGCAATCCGCAGTAGGTAGTCGTCGCGATGCTCGGGGGCTGCAAATTGGTCGACCGCGGACTTTAGTTGGCGCAGCACCCCTTGAGCCACGCCGATATCGGACTCCTGGCCGATACCGCTCAGCACCAGTGCCAGGAAGTCACCGGTTGAAACCTCGGCGTCGCGGGTCATGTCCCAGGCAGCGCCCCAGATGATCGCGCGCGCTAACGAGGAGTCGATCACGCCCAGGTGCTCAACCGCGGTGCGCCAGGACTTTTCGTCCAATCGAACTTTTGCGAAAGTCAGGTCATCGTCATTGAGCAGCAGTAGGGCCGGCTGCTTGACCCCAACCAGGGCGGGCACCTTCGTGTTTGCACCCACCACATCGAGTTCGAAGCGCTCGCGCCTGGTGAGCTGTTCGGCGACGAGGTCATAGAGACCAATGGCCATGCGATGTGAGCGTAAAGTTGGCGGCAGCCCTGCGGGTGCACTAGGTGGCTCTTGAGTGATGGTGAAATCGGAGTAAGTTCCGTCCTTAGCAAGTTCGAACTGCGGCCGAATTAAGTTGACCCCGCTGGTGCGGAGCCATTCATCTGTCCAGCCGGAGAGATCGCGCCCTGAGGTGGCTTCGAGCTCACTTAGTAGGTCAGATAACTGCGTGTTACCCCAGGCATGCTTGACGAAGTAGTTGTGAACGCCGGCTAGGAACTCTGGTTCACCAACCCAAGCCACCAGTTGGTGCAGCGCGGAGGCTCCCTTCGCGTAGGTGATGCCATCAAAGTTGACCCGAACCGAATCAAGGTCGACCGTGTCGGCGGCGATCGGGTGGGTCGAGGGCAATTGGTCTTGCCGGTAGGCCCAGGCCTTTCGTTGGTTAGAGAAACTCGTCCAGGCATCGACATACCTGGTGGCGTGCACGCTTGCGTAGTGCGCGGCCCATTCGGCGAACGACTCATTTAGCCAGAGGTCATCCCACCAGGTCATGGTGACGAGATCGCCGAACCCCCTGTGAGCCATCTCGTGCAAGATCGTGTTTGCTCGTTGCTCGTAGGCGGCGTCAGTCACGCGTGAGCGAAATATCAGATCTTCTAAGAAGGTGACGCAGCCGGCGTTCTCCATTGCCCCGGCGTTGAACTCCGGGACGAACAGCTGGTCGTACTTGCCGAATGGGTAGCCGATCTGGAACTGCTTCTCGAAGAATTCGAAGCCGGCTTTGGTTAGGTCGAAGATGTCTTCGGGGTCCAAGAACTGCGCGAGCGAGTTGCGGCAGAAGATCCCGAGCGGATAGGTGCCGAAGGCGCCGGTATATGAATCCCGAACCTCGTGGTACGGGCCGGCCACCAACGCGGTGATGTAAGTCGACATGCGCGCCGTGGGCGCAAAGGTCCAGCGCGAGATCGTGGCGGTGACTACCTCGGGGTCGGGGCTGGGGGAGTTGCTGACCACTTTCCAGTGCGAAGGCGCGGTGACAGTTAGTGCGAAGGTCGCTTTCAGATCAGGTTGCTCGAAGCAGGCGAACATCCTGCGGGCATCAGCCGACTCGAATTGCGTGTAGAGGTAAGTCTCATTATCGACCGGATCCACGAATCGATGGAGGCCTTCACCGGTGTTCATGTAGGCGCACTCGGCGGTGATGGTTACTTCATTGTCGGCCTGCAGGTTAGGCAGCAAGATGCGGTAACCGTCAAAGGTCTTTGCCACGTCCAGGCTCTCGCCATTTAGGACCACCGAGTGAACCTTTGGGGCAATGAGGTCGATCCAGGTGTCGGTGCCGGGGGTGCGGGCGCCAAAGCGCGCCGTGGTCACCGAGGTGAACAGTGTGTCGCCGGTTAGGTCGACGCTGACGTCGTAGGAGCGGGACTTGAGCAGGCGCGCCCGATCCGTCGCGCTGGATCTGGTGATGTTCTCGGTGGCTGTCATGCCTTGATCCTTCCATTAGGGTCATGGTCATGAGCACTACGGCTGACTTCTGGTTCGATCCCCTGTGCCCGTGGGCCTGGATGACCTCCAGGTGGATGCTCGAGGTGGAGCAGGTCCGGGACGTGCGGGTGCACTGGAATGTGATGTCCTTGGCGGTCTTGAATGCGGGTAAGGAACTGCCGCCGGAGTATGTGGAGCTGATGGCCGCGGCCTGGGCGCCGGTCCGGGTGATCATCGCCGCCCAACTTGAGCACGGCGACCCGGTGGTCCTGCCGCTCTACACCGCAATGGGCACCAGATTTCATCCGCAGCAGCGTCACGATTATGAAACCGTCATCACGGAGTCCCTTGCCGAGGTGGGCCTGCCCGCGGAGCTGGCGGAAGTCGGCAAAACGACTTTGGTAGACGAGCAATTGCGCGCCAGCCACCAGCGGGGTATTGCCCTGGTCGGCGAGGAAGTCGGCACCCCGGTGTTAAGTGTGCCGGGCGCCGATGGCAATCCGGTGGCCTTCTTCGGCCCGGTGATGACTCCAGCACCCAAAGGCGAGGCGGCTGGCTTGCTCTGGGACGGCACCCTGCTGGTTGCCGCAACCCCCGGGTTCTACGAAATCAAGCGCACCCGCACCGCCGAGCCAATCTTCGACTAATGCCCGAAGGCCACGTAGTCCACCGGCAGGCCCGGCGGCTGACTCGAACTTTCAAGGGCGATCGGGTGCGCGTTGGCAGCCCGCAAGGGCGTTTCAGCGCCGGTGCGAAAGCCTTGAGCGGCAAGACTTTCACCAAAGCCGAGGCCCGCGGTAAGCACCTATTCATCGGGTTCGACAACCGGCGCTGGATACACATCCACCTAGGCCTTTATGGCAAGTGGCAATTCGGCAAGGGCGCCCAACCGGACGACACCGGGCTGATTCGACTTCGAATCACCTCCGCAACCGACTTCGCGCAATTGCGCGGGCCCGCGGTCTGCGAGCTGCTGACCGCGGGCGAGATGGCAGCGGTGCTCGCCCGGATTGGCCCTGACCCAATCCACAAGCAGGCTGATCCAGAGCGAGCATTTGAGCGAGTGCACCGCAGTGCTGCGCCAATCGGTGCGCTCCTAATGAACCAAGAGATCTTCGCCGGGGTCGGCAACATCTACCGGGCCGAGGTGCTGTTTCGTCATCAACTATCGCCATTTACCCCTGGCCGACTGCTAACCCGCGAGCAGTTCGACGCTATCTGGAGTGATCTTGTTTTCCTAATGACCTTGGGGGTCAAGGATGGGCGTATCGATACGGTGCGTGCGGCGCACCTGCCTGATGCGATGGGGCGTGAGCCACGAGTTGATCGGCACGGTGGTGAGGTTTATGTCTACCGCCGCGAGGGCATGAAGTGCTTTGCGTGCGGTGCCAAAGTCCAGATGGCTGACATGCAGGGGCGCAAGCTTTATTGGTGCGCAAACTGCCAAGTCGCCTAATGTGACCGGTTATTCAGGTAGCCACTTATTCGGGGACCCGGGGGCTGCGGATGCCGGGGTGGTCGGCCGGCAGGGTGCGCTTGATGACAACCCAAGACAGCAGAATCGTCGCGATAACAAGTGCGTAGAACAGCGCACCTGATGCGGCCAGGGCCCACAGCCAGTTGTTATCGATTAGCGGGATAAGTACTGCGGCCCGGATTAGGCAAAGCAGCACCCAAAGCCAGGAGGCGCGCGCGTAGGCGCGCATGAGATCAGGGTCTTGACGCCACCGCATCTTGGTGCCAACGATTGGCCCGACGATCACCCCAAGGAGCGGCCACCGGACGAAGATGGAGATGGCAAATGCCAGACCGGAAGCGATGTTTAGCAGTACTCGCGGCCAGAAGAAGGCCGCTGCACTGCCGGTCCGCGCGGCTACGTAAGCACTGATAACCACCACGAGCAAGGCCCCCAAAACCCGCGTGGGGCGCTTGCCTTGGATCAGCCGCCAACTGGCGAAGACGAGACCGAGCCCGACCGCAACGCTGACCGCCAACGCCATGTTGTCGCCGGTGGCGACATAGGTGGCGACGAAAGCCAATGGCGGCAGGATGCTTTCGAGGGCGCCGCGCGGCCCGCCGATCAAGGCTTGCAGTGGGTGCTGTTTCACATCGCTCACGCACCGAAGACTAGTGGCATAACCGCACGAGTTTGCCGACAAGGCGTCGGGGCTTTGGGCGGAGTACGGTGCAGATATGGAACTTGAGTTAGCGGTGATGGCAGAAAAGTGGCGCACGGACCTTGCCTCGTGGGCTATCCCCGATGAGATTTTGAGTCGGGTAACCACCGGGCCGTGGATCCATCCGGTTGCCATGTTCACCGCCACCGAGACCATCCCCGATTCCAAGTCGCACCAAATTGCGCGGGCCGCGGTACCGATCGGTGGCAGCGTTCTTGATATCGGCAGCGGCGGTGGCCGCGCCGCCTTTGCCCTAGTGCCACCGGCCAGCCGGGTCATCGCGGTTGACCACCAGCAGGGCATGCTCGATGAGTTCGCCGAAGCCGCGGCGCGGCGCGGGGTGCAGCACGAGGAGTTTCTCGGTGATTGGCCGGCGGTTGCCGATGGGGTGCCGAGCGCCGATGTGGTGGTGTGCCACCACGTCGCTTTCAATGTCCCTGACATCGTGCCGTTCTTACAGGCTCTCAATTCGCACGCGATCAAGCGCGTGGTGCTGGAGATGCCATTCCAACATCCACTCACGCATCTCAACCCGTTGTGGAAGAAGTTCTGGGATCTTGACCGACCCAGCGAGCCGACCGCTGAGGATTTGTCTGCAATCACCAGGGCACTTGGATTCGACGCTCAGATGGAGATCTGGGTAGATGAGACTTGGGGTAAGCGGGTGGCGCTGCCCGAGGCGGAGCGCATCAGGTTTGCGCGCATTCGACTTTGCCTGACTGAAGACCGTGATGCGGAGGTGGCGGCCGCGCTGATCCAGCAAGGTGATGACCGGCCAAGGCAGGTAGCCACCCTTTGGTGGGATGTCTCGGCTTAGATGTGACCATGACCGGGGAGCAGCCATGACCTATGACGTAACCCGTATCCGGGCTCGCATCCCGGCCCTTGCTGATGGGGTGGCCTACTTTGACGGCCCGGGCGGCACCCAAACCCCGGACTTCGTTGCGGCGGCGATCGCGTCTGCACTCACCAGTCCACTGTCAAATCGGGCGCGCGTGACGGGTGCGGAGATAAATGCCGATGACATCACCTTGGCCGCGCGGGTGGCCGGCGCTGATCTGGTGAACGGTGAGCCGCGCGGCATTGTCTTCGGCCGCAGCATGACGGATATCACTTTCGATATTGCGCGCACGCTCGCGCAGGGCTGGGGGCCCGGTGACGAGATCGTCGTCACCCGCCTTGACCACGATGGCAATGTGCGGCCCTGGGTTACCTATGCACAGCGCTCCGGCGCGACACTCCGTTGGATCGATTTTGACAAAGCGACCGGGGCGTTGGTGGTCGAGGACGTTACCAAGTTACTTAATGAGAATACGCGGCTGGTCGCGATCACCGGGGCATCCAATCTCTTGGGCACCCGGCCCGATCTAGTGGCGATCGGCAAAGCCGTGCATCGCACCCAGGCACTGTTCTATGTCGATGGGGTGCACCTGACCGCCCATGCAACTGTCGACATGCAGGCGATCGGCGCGGATTTCTACATCTGCTCGCCATATAAATTTCTCGGCCCGCACCTTGGGATGCTCGCGGCATCGCCGGCACTACTTGAGACTTTGCACCCTGACAAGTTGCGTCCGAGCACCGAGCTGGTGCCCGAGCGCTTCGAGCTCGGCACCTTGCCCTACGAGTTACTCGCCGGTGTTACTGCCGCTGTTGATGTGCTGGCGGATCTGGTGCCAGGGGAGGAGGCCACGATGAGCCGGCGAGATCGCATCGTGCGCTCGATGGCCGCCCTTGAGGCCTATGAGGATGCGTTGCACTCCTATCTGCGCGCCGGTCTTGAGTCGGTGCCAGGTATCAGGCTTTATTGCCACGCACCGCATCGCACGCCCACCGAGTTGTTCAGCATCGATGGTGTTGACAGTAACCTTGTCTACCGCACATTGGCCGAGGTCGGAGTCAATGCGCCGGCAAGTTCGTTCTACGCCATCGAGGCGGCCGACTGGATTGGGCTCGGGGAGCGTGGCGCTGTCCGGGTTGGGTTGGCGCCTTATACCAATCACGATGACGTTGACCGCCTCATCGCAGGACTGCTCGCTATCGCTGGCGCAGCATCGGTCTAGTGCGGTGCAGCAATGACCCTAGTTGACAAAAACCACCCGGACGCCCGGCCGGTAAAGGTGTGGACACTGCAACAGCTCGACCGCGCAGCGGTGCTGCCCGGTCGGGTGCCGGCAACCGTTGTCGAGTGGCGGCCGGTGCGTGCGAATAAGCCGGAACTAAGCGCCGAGCTTTATGAGCGCGTGGGGCGGGCCTGGGGTTGGGTCGACCGGGCCCCTTGGACCGATGCGGATTGGGCCGCGTGGGCCGATCGCGACACCAATCACCTATTCCTCGGGCTGGTCGAAGGCGAAATATGCGGTTACGTCGAACTCGATCAGCAAGGACCCGATGTCGAGGTTGCCTTCTTCGGCTTACTCGCCGAATACATCGGCCAAGGGCTGGGCGGCTGGCTGCTGGGTGAGGGCTTGCGCGAAGCGTGGCTGCTGCCAGGGGTCGAGCGGGTCTGGGTCCACACCTGCGAGTTGGATGCGCCAACCGCTCTTGCCAACTATCAGGCGCGTGGTTTGGTGATCTGTGACACAGCCATCGAATGGCGGCTTCCGCTGGTCCAAGGAGGCTAAGAGCCTCGCGGGGTGATATCAATAGGTTATGTCGCGCGCCACTCCTTGGATCTTGACCGTAGGCGGCGGCATCGGTTTGTTTGCCTCCTTCGAGTTGATCTTGGACAAATTCGCGCTGCTGGCCGATCCGGATGCCTCGCTGTTCTGCGATATCAACCCGGTGGTCTCGTGCGGGTCGGTAATCATGACCGAGGAGGCCTCGGCATTCGGTTTCGCGAACCCGATCCTCGGGCTGATCGGTTTTGCGGTGGTGATAACCCTCGGGGTGCTGGCCCTGGCCAAAGTCGAGTTACCGCGCTGGGTGTGGATCGGGCTCAATATCGGCGCCCTGTTCGGGGTCTCGTTCATGATGTGGCTGATGTGGCAAAGCCTTTATGTCATCGGGGCGCTGTGCCCGTGGTGCATGGTCGTCTGGGCCGTCACGATTTTGATCTTCTGGAATGTCACGGTCGATAACCTGGTCAGCGGCCGCATCAATCTTGGCACCGGGGTGGCCGAAATCGCCGGGGCCTTGCGGTGGTTCCTGGTGGCCGGCACTTATCTGATCATCGCGGGCCTGATCTTCGTGCGCTGGCTGGATTTTTGGCTGGGCCGCAGCTGATGCAATAGTGGTATCACTGTGGTATCATTTCGATATGGCAATGACCTTGCGGCTTCAGGACCACGAAGTACAGGCTTTGAGTGCGCAGGCAGCTCGAGAGCAAAGGTCTCGTCAGGAGATCGTAAGACAAGCAGTGCGTGAATATATTGAACGCAATGGGCGCCAGCAGTTGCTGGATGAAATTCTTGACGGTGAACTGCCAAGGTACGCCGAGGCCCTTGAGCGGTTAGGGCAGTGATTTACCTTTCCTATGAAGAGCTCATGTATGTCGCGCAGCGAACACTTGGTGCACCGCCTCTAGTACGCGATGCGGGGTTACTCGAGTCCGCACTTGCGCGCCCCCAAGCGAGCGTTTTTGGCTCAGATGCTTACCCTGAATGGCCCGAAAAGGCCGCTGCACTGCTGCACTCTTTGGCGAAGAACCACGCACTCGTTGATGGGAATAAACGATTGGCGCTAGCGGCCACGATCTCTTTCTTGGGTATGAACGGCTTTCGTTTTACTTTGACCAATGACGAGGCGTATGACTTCGTAATTGCAGTCGTCATCGGGGAACTTGCAGATGTAGTTGATATCGCGGCGGTAATTCGAGCTAAGACCGAACCTCGTTAGCCCACTCACCATGCTCCTGCTCGGCCCACTCAACCGGCACTGAGCCCGTACGCATGCCCTTGCGGGCCGTCGCATCACCGTATGCCATCCAAATGTGACCGGCTGTGACGATTGCGACGAGCAGCCCCAACCAATCGTGGACGAAAGTGGCGCCGGTGCGCAGATCGTCGGGGAAGAAGCGGTTGAAGTACATCACCAAGCCAGTGACGAGCAGCACGATGATGGAGCCGAGGACGAACGCCGAGTTCAACTTCTGCCCGGCATTGAATTTACCAACCGGGGTGTTGCCACCTCGGTTCCTGCGGGAGCGCAGCCACTTCCAGTCGTTGGGGGAGAAGCGGTTTAGTCGGCGCAGATCTTGCCTGAACGCCCAAAAGAAGCAGGCAACGATGATCGGGATGGGTAGGAGGAAACCTGAGATTACGTGCGCATTGCGCATCAGCGGTCGATTGCCGATGACGGCACTGGCCCCTGGTAGATAGAGCACCGCTGCGGTAATCAGGAGCACACCCATCAAGATGCCCAGGGTGCGGTGCGTCCAGCGCTCGGCGGCGGTGAACCGCAACAAGGTGCCGGGCTCAGGCGATTGGCTCATCGGTCATCCCATTCGAGCTGCCAACCCAAGCATCTACCGAGTAGCCGCGTTCCTCCCAATAGCCGGGCACCACGGTTTTACCCACCTCGATGCCCGAAAGCCACTTCAGTGACTTGTAGCCGTACATCGGCGCCACATATAACCGCACCGGCGCGCCGTGTTCCAAGGTCAAGGGTTTGCCGAACATCGTGGTGGCAACCAAGACATCGGGGCGCAGCCCCTGCTCCATCGTCAATGACTCGGTATAAGCGCCATCGAATGAGATGAATCGCAGGGCGCCTGCTGACGGATCGGCGCCGGCTGCCGTCAACACATCGCTTAGTAGGACACCCGACCAGGGCACGTCATCAACGCGCCAACCGGTTACGCATTGGAAGTCCTTCGTCATTCCCGTTTGCGGCAGGTCGCCAAGATCGGCAAGTGACAGCGAAAGGGGAGTGCTCACCAATCCGGTGACCGTGAGCCGGTATTTCTCCGCGTTGTATTCGGGGTAGCCATTGATCACGGTGTAGATACGAAATCCGCCGGTGCCGGGCAGCACGCCGGATAACCCGGGTGCGGCAGTTGCCACGGTGGAGTTGACGGCCTGCGAGGCGGTGCGGCCAAAGACGATGCCAAGGGCGCCAAGGCCCACCATGGCGAGCACAATGCGCCGGCCAACCGGTGCCCCCTGCGCCACCCGTGGGGTCGGGCCCTGTTCATCCACGCTCCTATGGGAACACATCCGGGGAAAACCGGCCACCGGAATGGGCAGGCAGCGCGAAAGACGGGTCCTTTGACGATTGGCTCATGTCCGCGAATTTGGGCTTTAGCGTGAAAGTTCAGTCCGGGGGTTAAGTTGCGGAGCTATTGATGCTAGCGAGAAGAAGTCGCTAATCAATCGTGGTGGCGCTCGCCTTGAACATCACCGAACGGCCCGTGCTACCCAGCACCCGTGATGGTGAGTTTGGTAATCGACTGCCGAAGAGTGATCCAGCGGTTAAGTAACCGGTAAAGGTCGAGATCGTGGCCGATGCGACGCCACTGCAATTGGTTGGCCCGCGTGGTCGCGACTAATTGCCGCGAAGATCACCCACATGTCGACTCTGGACGAAGGTGGCCCCGAGCCGGTGAGCAGGAACCTGTTGCCGAATGACGGGATTTCGATTTTCGGGAAATAAGCCGCCGAGTTTCGTGCGCGAATGCTCACGGTGGGCGGTGCGCTTTCGCCGATTGGCGTGCGCGGGCTTTACCCCGCGGACTACCGCAATTATTTCCGTCCAGTGGCGCGTGATCGCCAGGGCAAGCTGATACCTCTGGTGAATGCGGGCCAGGAGTACCTGATTGATGGGCAGCCGATAACCGTCGTTGGGCTAGCTGACCTTGGCAAGAAGGCGAAGACTTACGACGAGTGCTATCAAGAGGACAGCGAGAATCAGATCGACCCCATCCGGACTAACTACAACGCGGGCTAGAGCGGGTAGGAAATGAGCACCGGCGGATGCTCGGTATTCCCAAGCATCCGCCCAAAAACAGGTCTACTTGGTCCAAGCGTGCACCAGATCGAGCAGGACACGGCTGGGCGCGCCCTCAATCAGCGGCTCGATCGCATCCATAAAGGCGCCGAAGAAGACATCGCTGTTGACGGCGGCGGCTTCGTCGTGATCGCCGTAAACCCCGATGCCGCGAACCACCCCGGCACCTTCATCGCCAACGACTAGAACGCTAATTAGTGCTGGGTTTAGTTCCATGTACGTATGGGCGAACTCTGAGTAGAGGTCAAGTACGTCTGTGTAATGCCCTGGCTTGACGTTCAGGGTGAATTCAACAACTTCGGCCACGATCTGCTCCTAAATAGTTGGGAGCGCTCAAAGTACAGCAACGCGAATATTTGTGTATCGAGCCCCGGTCGCATATTTTGCCCATGCTTGCGAACGTTGTGGAATTGGAGCGGTCGGCAGCGGGCTGCCCTATAGTCGGCGCCATGCGAATCGGCGTCGAACACCTCACCGCACTCTCCCGTGGCTGCGCGGTGCTCGGCACCGGCGGCGGCGGCGAGGTCGACACCAGCACCTTGATCGCCCGGCAAGCCCTAGATGACCACGGCCCCGTCAACCTCGTCACTCTTGACGACCTTCCCGAAGACGGCCTGATCATGCCTGTGGGCATGATCGGGGCACCGTCCGTGTCGATTGAGAAACTCTCCTCTGGAAATGAGATCGACATTCTTCGCACGGCGGTTGAAGAGATCACCGGCCAGTCGGTGGTGGCACTGATGGTCGGTGAAATTGGCGGCGGCAATGGCCTGCTTCCCGTCGCCTGGGCTGCGAAGACCGGGCTGCCGCTCCTTGACGCAGATGGCATGGGTCGCGCCTTTCCACAGGTGGACATGGTGTCGATGAATGTGGCTGGACTCCCGCCCCAACTAATCGTGATGGCAGATGAACGCGAAAATGTCGTCAGCATCCGAGCAAAGGATGGAGTCTGGGCCGAACTCATCGCGCGATCCATTTCCGACGTTTTCGGCGGAAGTGCCGCAATGGCTGACTACGTGATGACGGTAGCCACGGCGCGGGGCGCCATCGTGGAAGGCAGTGTCACCCTTGCCCTTCGGATAGGTCGCGCCGTCCTTGATGCCGTTGAGCCGATTGCCGGGCTCTTGGAGGCGGTAGCGGGAGTTAATCTCATTGAGGGCAAGGTTGTTGATGTGCTGCGCCGAACCGCCGGTGGCTTCGTTCGCGGATCCGTTGCCATTGAAGGCTACGGCCGCGATGCTGGGCGACTCGTGCGGATCGAGGTTCAGAACGAAAACCTCGTCCTGATCGAGGATGATCGGATTCTGGCGAGTGTTCCCGACCTAATCACCGTCGTCGACAGTCAAACCGCAGGTGCGATCGCTACCGAACTAGTGCGCTATGGGCAGCGGGTCTGCGTCATCGCCTTTGCCTGTAATCCAATTTGGCGGAGCGAGCGCGGCCTACATATTGCTGGGCCGCGGGCCTTCGGGTACGACTTCGATTACGTCCCGGTGGAGGTGCTTCATGGCACCAGGATTTGATCTCCGCCTAGGGATAGATGTCGGTGGAACCAACACGGACGCAGTTGTCCTTGACCGAGATAACAAGGTCATTGCGAAGACGAAGCAATCGACGACGGCGGATGTCACCACGGGCATCAAGAATGCGATCGATGCTGTCGCCAACGTGGGCTCAATTAACGTATCTCGACTATCACATGTGATGCTTGGTACGACCCATGCGACTAATGCGGTGCTCGAGCGTCAACGACTCCAACGGGTGGCGGTGCTGCGAGTAGGTGCGCCATCCTCAACTGCGGTGCGACCTATGTACGGGTGGCCGGAGGATCTGGTAGCTGCAGTTGGGGGCATAAGTCAGGTCGTAGGTGGCGGCTTCGAATACACGGGCAGGGAGGTTGTGCCATTCGATTTCGCGGCCACCACCGAATTCTTCGAGTCAGCAGCTGGACAGGTTGATGCCGTCGCGATATCTGCGGTTTTCTCGCCGATTTCCAACGCCCATGAGATTGCCGCGGCAGCGATTGCTCGTGAGGTATTAGGTGAAGATATTCCGATCTCACTAAGTCATGAAATCGGCTCCCTCGGTCTTTTGCCGCGGGAGAATGCCACCATTTTGAACGCGGCGCTAACGGGGGTGGCCCGCACCGTGGCGGCCGCACTTACCCAAGCACTCGAGGAGCACGGAATAACCGCGTCAGTACTTTTTGCGCAAAATGATGGCACGTTGATGGCCCTTGAATACGCCGTGCGTTTTCCCATCCTGACCATCGGATCGGGCCCGGCTAACTCGATCCGTGGTGCGGCATTTCTAACTGGGCTAACCGACGCCGTGGTCGCCGATGTAGGCGGCACCTCGACAGATTTTGGGATGCTCGTCAACGGGTTTCCGCGTGAATCCGCGGTGGCAGTTGAGATCGGCGGGGTGAGCACCAACTTTCGGATGCCCGATGTGTTGTCCATTCCCCTAGGAGGCGGCACCCGAGTGCGGGAACATGAAGGAGCCCTCACACTCGGACCGGACAGCGTCGGATTTCGACTACCGCAGGAGGCTCTCGTCTTCGGTGGCTCCACCACCACGCTGAGCGATGCAGCGGTACACGCCGGACGGGCGAAGATCGGTGATGTGCTGCCACCTTCGGGGCTAGCGGATCTATTGACCCGGGCTATCAACGAATCAGATGCTTCCGTGGCCGATGGTGTCGACCGAATGAAAGTTGGCCGGGCTGGTATCAACTTGATCGTGGTCGGCGGTGGATCAGTGCTGATACCGGACACCCTGCCGGGGGTGGACAAAGTTCTTCGTCCAGAGAACTACGACGTTGCCAATGCCATCGGGGCCGCCATCGCTCAGGTAAGTGGTCGCTGGGAGGAAGTGGTCTCCATGGCTGGTGGCCGTGACGCTGCCATCGCCGCAGCCTGCGAGCAGGCCAAGGAACGGGCAATTTTGGCCGGCGCAGATCCCGAACACCTAGAGGTCGTCGAAATTGACGAGATTCCGCTGTCTTATCTGACCGAACCTGTCGCGCGATTAAGTGTAAAGGCGGTCGGGCCGCTCGGTAGAGTGTAAGAAAGATGCTAAGGAGACCCAGATGAGAGTTGCTGTCCGCGTAGGAGCCGCGTTCGGGCTGTCACTACTGCTTGGTGCGTGCGCTGGCACGGCGCCTACGAGCCAACCTACCCCCGCCACCGCCTCCGCAGACGGGGCCGCCAGTGGCGCACCCACGCCTGCACCCGCGCCAGCTACTGCGATCAAAGCAACCTTCACCTACCTCAATAACCTCGACGTGGTGACCGAGTGGGATCCGGCGACCAGTTATTCCAATGAGGTGATCGCCATGAACAACATCTATGAGCAGTTAACGCGAACTAATGCAGAGACCGGTAGCACCGAGCCATTGTTGGCAACCTCATGGGAAACTTCAGCCGACGGTCTCACCTGGACTTTCAAGTTGCGAGATGGTGTCACGTTCTCCAACGGCAACCCGGCAGATGCCAATGCTGCTAAAGCGGCCCTCGAGCGAACCATCAAATTGGCGGGCGGCGCCTCGTATATTTGGGATCCGGTGGAAACCATCACCGCGAAGGATGCGACAACACTTGAGTTCAAACTGAAGTACGCGGCAGCACTTGATCTCATCGCGTCCTCGGCCTTTGGGGCCTACATTTATGACACCAACGCCAGCCCCGGTGACCTAGCCGAGTGGTTTGCCGAGGGCAATGCGGCAGGTACCGGGCCTTATGTAATTGATTCGTGGGCAAAGGGCACCGAGAACGAGCTCACCCTCAAGGCGAATGAAACCTATTGGGGTGGCTGGGAGGGGGATCACTACACCTCCATTGTCTTCAAGGTGGTTCCCGAGCTGACAACCGCCGTTCAACTCCTGCAAGGTGGTGAGGGCACATTCATTCCGCACATTTCTTCGACGATCTTCACTTCACTCGAGGGGCAACCGGGGATAGTGACCCAGCGGTCTTCTACCTTCCAGAACCTCTTGGCGATGCTAAATACCGCATCCGGTCCGCTAGTTGATCCCAAGCTGCGGCAGGCGGTCGCCAAGGCGATCGACTACGACGCAATCGTGACGATCTTGCAGGGCAGCATGACAAAGGCGACCGGAGTCATCCCTGAAGGCCTCCTCGGATACACAAGCGCGGTTTCACAAACAACCGATGTCGCAGGGGCCACGGCGCTGCTAGCTGAAGCTGGTTATAGCCCCGATCAACCGCTGACCTTGTCGATGACCTATGCCGCCGGGGACCCGGAAGAGGAAACAATTGCGAAGGTGCTGAAGGCGAACTTAGCCGCGGTCGGCATCAACCTGGAGTCACAAGCCCTTGCATGGGAAACCCAATGGGATCGCGGGAAGAGCAAAGATGCGGCTAAACGTCAAGACATCTTCCTCTTTTATTGGTACCCCGATTATGCGGACCCGTACTCGTGGTTCATCAATCTTTACCATTCAGCTGAACCGCCGTATTTCAACCTCGCCTATTGGGATGACCCTGCGGTTGACGAGGTCATCGACGGGTTGCCGGCCGTGACAGCGACTGACCGCGAGTTGGCGCAGACGCAATATGTCGGACTGCAGCAGACGATCGCAGATCAAGCAGTTTCCCCGGTGCTGGGCGTAATCAACTCCCAAGTGGCCTTTGCTGCCAGCATGACCGGTTATGTGAACAATCCGGCATACGCAAGCGTGGTATTCGTCCATGGCCTGACACCGACCGAATAGACGCGAGTAGTTTTGGCTAGATACCTCGCCTCTCGGGTGGTGCAGGCACTCGGAGTGGTGGTGGGGGTAGTAGTTCTCACCTTCCTAATTGCGCGGCTCATACCCGGTGACCCAGCGGTTGCGTACGCCGGACCACGGGCCACCGCCGAGCAACTTGCTGCCGTACGCGAAAGGTTCGGACTAGACGGCTCACTTTGGGAGCAGTTCGCTACTTACCTCAGTGGCGTAATTCATGGCGACTTGGGGATCTCTCTCCATACCAAGGCGCCGGTAGTTGAAGACCTTTTCCGGGTGTTTCCAACGACGCTGGTTCTGGTCACAATCGCCTTACTTTTAGCAGCAACTATCGGCATCCCACTTGGTGCGATGGCGGCCCACTCGCGGGGGCGTCTGGGCGATTTCATCGCGAAGGTTATTTCAATCCTCATGGTGTCGATGCCCGTGTTCTGGCTGGCGATTTTGCTGCAGATCGTCTTCTTCTCCCGACTTGGCTGGGTGCCGGTGGCGGGGGAGTATGACACCCGGCTTGACGCGACCAGTCCGCTTTACACCGTCATCGGGGTGCCGGTGGTGGATGCACTTCTCACCGGCAACTGGGTGGTCTTTCGAAGCACACTTGCCCATTTGATCCTCCCGGTGATTGCCATCGCGGCGTACCCGATCGGGGCGGTTGCCATGGTCACGCGCGGCACCTTATTGGAGAATCTGGGCGAGGAGCATGTGCGAATGGTGCGTGCACTCGGCTTCCCGGAGCGTTCGGTATTCGCGCGCTTCGCCCTAAGGCCCTCACTCAATCCGATTATCGCGCTGCTCGCCCTTGTCTTCGCCTATGCACTGACGAACTCTTTCATTGTTGAGTCCATCTTTAATTGGCCGGGTCTTGGAAACTATGCGGTGAAGTCAATCCAGAGCCTGGATGTCCCGGCGATCTTGGGCGTGACCCTCGTGGTGGCTCTCATCTATGTCTTGCTGAATTTGGTTGTCGACCTAGTGCAGGCCGTTATCGATCCGCGGGTGCGCTAATGAAAGACCTGCTGAACTCCGAAATGATGCCGGCCCCCACCCCAGATCTCCAGGGAGAACCGCGCCGACGTCGGCCTGCAGCCTGGCCCGGTTGGCGGGTAGCTCGGCGGTTTCCGCTGCTCAATATTGGGATGGTGCTCGCCGCACTAGTCATTCTCGCGAGCTTGCTAGCACCTTGGATCACCCCGTACCCAGCGGATGCGGGCGCGGTCATACATCCTGATTTGGTGCTTGAGGCACCGAGTTTTGCGCATTGGTTTGGTACCGACGCGGTCGGGCGAGACATCTTCACCAGAGTCCTGTTTGGTGGCCGCGTGTCGATCGCGATTGTCGTCGGCGTACTTCTTATCTCCGCGGTGATCGGCTTGTCCATCGGTCTTGCTGCCGGGTTCTTCGGCGGCTGGCTCGATGCTGTTCTGATGCGCGTAACAGATGTCTTCCTCGCCTTCCCAGCTCTGCTACTCGCTGTTGCCCTAGCGGCGATGCTCAGCGCGAGTGCGGTGAATGCCGCATTGGCGATCGCCTTTACCTGGTGGCCGTGGTACGCCCGGTTGGCCCGTGGTCAGGCGGCATCAATCCGACGTCAGGGTTACGCAGATGCGGCAATTGTGCTTGGCGCGGGACGGGCCCGATTGTTGATTCGGCACTTGCTGCCTAATGCGTCGACCGCAGTCTTCGTCCAGATGTCACTTGACGCAGCCGGGATTATTCTGACCGCGGCCACCCTTTCTTATCTAGGCTTAGGGGCGCAGGATCCCATCCCCGAGTGGGGTCTGATGGTGGCCCAAGGCCAGCCGCTGGCTACGACAGCGTGGTGGGTAATAACGTTTCCTGGACTGGCGATCTTGGTCACGGCGGTGGCCTTCAACTTCATCGGCGACGGATTGCAAAACGTATTCGATCCAAAGCGAGGCCGGTCATGATGCTCGAAGTGCGTGATCTGCGGATTTCCTATCGTGATCAAGTGGTGGCTAGCGTCCCGACCCTTGATCTTGAGCCCGGTCAGGTTCTAGGTATCGCTGGCGAGAGCGGATCGGGGAAGTCACAAACGGCGTTAGCGCTGATGGGGCTTACTCGTTATGCCAACGGTGTCGTGAGCGGCAGCATGGTGCTTGATGGTCGGGAGTTGTTGACACTCTCACCAAGGCAGTGGCGCCTTGTGCGTGGCCGTGACATCGCAATGATCCTGCAAAGCCCGCGGGCTGCACTGAACCCCACTATGAAGCTGGGCGCACTCTTCAGTCGAACTCTGCGTCTTCATGGGATGGACAAGGAAGAGCGTGGCCCACGCATGGTGCAGGCGCTGGCCGAGGTAGTACTTGATGCGGAAATCCTCGACCGCTATCCCCATGAAATCTCCGGTGGGCAGGCGCAGCGTTTCGCAATTGCGCTCGTAGCTGCTCTCCGCGTCAAAGTGCTGATTGCAGATGAACCGACAAGTGCCCTCGATGTAACGGTGCAAGCAGAGGTGATCGACGTGCTGCGCAACCTGCGGAACCGTCATGGCACCGCGATCATCTTTATCTCACATGATCTATCGGTCATCGGTGAATTGGCAGACGCAGTAATGGTGATGCGCGATGGCGCGGTAGTGGAACAAGGGAGCGCGGAGTCCATCTTCAATCAGCCGACCCAGGAGTACACCCGCATGTTGCTGGCGGCAATTCCCGTTATCGGAGGCCGGAGCAGATGAGCGACCTCCTGACGGTGCGCGGCCTGCGCCTGGGCTTCGGTAAGACCGAAGTTGTGCACGGTGTCGACCTGCAGGTCTTGGAAGGTCCGTACGGGCTAGGGGTGATCGGCGAATCAGGGTCAGGTAAGACGACTATCGGGAGAGCGGTGCTGCGCTTGCACCCTGCGCTGGATGGCAGTATCACTTACCGTGGTTGCGATGTTCTCACGATGACGCGCGTGGAGCTTTCCGCTTACCGCCGCGAAGTTCAACTCGTGTTTCAGGACGGTGATGGCGCCCTCGACCCGCGAATGTCAGTGCAGTCGGCCATCGCTGAACCATTGGCTATTCATCGGACGGTGGCACGGGGTGAGCGCCGGGATCGCGTTGCCGCACTGTTGGCTGAAGTTGGGCTCGGGAGTGACCTGCTGGCTCGTTACCCGCACGAGTTGTCGGGGGGCGAGCGGCAGCGCGTGGTGATCGCGCGAGCACTGGCATTGGAGCCGAAGTTATTGGTCCTCGATGAGCCGACCAGCGCACTTGACGTAACGGTTCAGGAGCGGGTGCTGCAATTGATCGAGCGACTTCGTGAGCATAGGTCCCTCGGGTACATCCTCATTTCGCACAACCTCGCGGTAATTGACCGGCTAAGTGAAAGTTGCGTGGTGCTTTACCAGGGGGCGGTGGTAGAACGAGGGCGCACCCGAGACCTGCTCACCACGCCACTGCACCCTTACACACGGGCGTTACGGGCAGCTGTACCTGAACTCGGGGTGGGTCGGCCGCCGTCGACCAGCAGGCTCACCGATGGCCCACCGCAGACCAGCTCGTTACTCCAGCCAGCTGGACAAGGGTGCTCCTATGCCGATAGGTGCCCATTGGCCGTTAAGATGTGTCGCTCCCAAACTCCGGTATTGCGAGAGGTCGCGGGCCGCGAAATTGCCTGCCATCGCGCTGAGGATTCGTTGAGCCTTTGAACTGATACCGACAGCGTAATTATTGGACTAAGTCCATTAAACTAAGTCTTTCCTGCTATCCTCCTGGGATGAAATCCGTGAATATGCACGAGGCCAAGACCCACCTCTCCAGCCTCGTCGCGCAGGCCTTAAATGGTGAGCCATTCATCATCGCGAAGGCGGGCAAGCCACTGGTCAAGGTCGTGGCAATTGATACCCCTGAAACGGATGCGCAGCAGCGCATCGGCTTCCTCGCCGGCCAAGTTCAGGTGCCCGCGGATTTCGACACTATGGGAGCGGCTGAGATCACCAGCCTCTTTGGTGACAAGGGGTGAGGGTGCTACTTGATACGCACTTGGTGCTCTGGGCCGCCGGCCTGCCGGGCCGGTTGCCGGACCGGGCGCGGGCGGTGATCGAAGACCCCGAGACCGAACTCGTTTTCAGTGCGGCGAGCATTTGGGAGGTCGTGATTAAGTCTGGCCTGGGGCGCCAGGATTTCAATGTGGACGCTGCCAAGCTCCGACGTGGTCTGCTATTCAATGGTTATGGTGAATTGGCTATCCGCGGTGAGCATGCTCTGGCCGTCGCCGCACTGCCGCCACTTCATAATGATCCATTCGACCGGATGCTCTTGGCCCAAGCAGGAGTTGAGCGTCTGCAATTGTTCACCGCCGACAGCCAACTTGCCGCCTACCCCGGGGAAGTGGTCTTGGTCTGACGGCCTGGCGGAAACCCTTTTGTTCACAATAGTTCTTCGTTGGTTGAGGCCCAACAGTGTTGAGTCAGCACCACGAATCGGCGAATACCTGCTTCCACTCTGATCGTTTGCGGCTCAGTTCGCGCAGCGGGTGAAAGCATGTACGCAGGTCACTTCTACTCTCAAGGCGCAAGTTCATCCAGGCCTCGTCCGGCGGATTACCCTGCGAGGGCCCTTTGACCTACGCGGCAGGCTTGCTGGGCACGTAGGGGCAGAAGACATCGGTGCGTGGCAGTCGCAGCGTCAATAGGTACTTCTCAACGACGTCGTTCATGCAGGCAGAGGGCCCGACAAGGATCCCGTGCGTCGTGCTGTCAAAGGTCATCGTGCGCGACTTCGCGAAGGTGTTGGCCAGGCTACGTCCCCAGATCCACGGTGTCGCAGCATCCCCGGAGGCCAGCAAGAAGAGCGGCGCATTAGGCAGGGCGATCGTGGTGTCGGCGGGCGGGGATGGCGGGGAATAACCGGAGGGGAGACCTAGGCACATGGACGCGCGACCGATATGGCCGTAGGAGGTGCCGTAGTTCTGCTCAGCGTCCCTCGACATCCTTGCCAGGTCTGCCGTCGTGGGGCGATCCGCCATGTCCGCGCACGTCACGAACTTGATGATGAAACTGTCGCTGTCGGGGTCCGGAATAACAACTTCGTCGTCGGGGTCCGGATCGAAATCGTCAAGGTCAAGGTCAAGGTCAAGGTCCGCCGCCTGACCCCCGTTATTCGGCCGCTCGGATTTCGTTACATAGTCATACAGGTTGTTTACAAGATCTCGCATAACTGGGTATTGGGACTGATTTCGCGCGAGGCTATTGAGTGTTCCAAGGAAATTCCAGCGAGTGAGGGCCACCCCGTCACTGAGCTCTATCACGGAACCATCGAGGTATGCATCGATGGCTCGAATCTTGTAGGCCTGCCCCTTGCCAACCAGCGAGCTATAGACCTGCACGGCGGCGTAATTGCCGGCCGGCGTGGTTGCGCCAAATCGCGCGATGCTTTCGTTAGCCATAAAGCTGGCGTCTTCGATCAGGGCGCGTACCTTGTCAGGGAATGTGCGTGCATAGGCGTTGCCGAGGCGGGTGCCGTAGCTGACGCCCCAGTAGTTCCAGCGGGGGTAGCCCAGGGCAGCGCGCATGGCATCCATGTCGCGCACCACCTGCCAGGTGCCAAGGTAGGGAGCCGCATTGGGGTTGGCCGCGAAGCAGGCCGCGGACGCCGCACCCTCGAGGATTGCGGCCTTTTCCCAGTAGGCATCCCAGTCAACAGGGCCCGCAGCCGGTGGCTCCACGCTCACCGGGACGCACTCTTTTAGATTGGGTTCACTTTTTGCCACGCCACGCGGATCCCAGGAGATCACGTCGAAGCGGTCGCGGATGGAGTCGGGCAGGAGGGAGTAGACCCACTCGTGCATGTCGACCGCTGAGCCACCGGGGCCACCGGGGTTCCACGTCAGTCCGAGCCTTCCCGCGTCGCGCGAAGGCGTGGTGACCCTCATTGCAATCTGGATCGTGCGCCCATCGTTTGGAGTCTGCCAGTCCAGTGGGACGGTGAGCTTCGCGCACTTGGTCCGCGGTGGCAGGTCCTCATCGACCGGGCAGGTGACGTAAGTCAGCTTTGGGGTGAACACCGCATCGACCATGGGCGCCGCAGCGGAGCTGGCAGGCAGTAGCCCCAGCCCGAGTGCGATCACTGCCGTGATGGTGACCGAGGGGATTACGAGGGCGCGCTGACGGGTCATTTCTGATCTCTCCGGGGGGTGGAAGGGGCTCCAATGACTCGGCACTTTATCGATCCCCTTGTGCTTCTCGCTAACAGCCGTCCAGACTGCACACCCCAGCGGCCCAGAGAATCACAAAGATCTGCACGATCACTACGCCTGCAAAAACAACACCTGCGATCACTTGAGCAGCTAGTGCCTTTGATGCACCAGCGATGGGGGTGTCACTCAAGCGGATGAAATTGCGTGCCCTGTTTCCCATGACGAAGGCCGTGACGGGCAGTGCAACGGCAACGGCGCAAATCAAGATCACGGCGACGACCGAAGCGATCTTGATGATCAGCGGGTTATTCGGTTCATACGTGATCATGTCGGCCAGCATGACGGCGACAACTGTAGCAAAAAGTAAAAGTGGGCAGACAATCGCGCTGATTAGGGCGACGACAAATGCTTTGGTCGAAGTTGCCATATTCAGATTCCTCTCTTCAGCTGCAAACTGCGGACGGGAGTTGTGCCTCACCCAGCCCAGGGCCGTATGGTAACTTAGCGAGACGTGCGAACCGCTTCGGCTAGCTCCTGCTCGGTGAAGCCACCTTCGATCACTCCGTCCTTGGCGAAGCGGAAGAGCACGACCGAGAAGATTCCGCGCATGGTGGAGAGCAATAGCGCGCCGACCATGAACAGCAAGATTCCGAGCACGATGAGGAAAATCCCGCCCGCGAGCAGGGCGTCATTGCCCACGGTTGCTGCGAAGAATCCTAGGACGACCAGCAGGGTGCCTGGAAGGATGGTGACGAGGCCGACCACGCCGCCGATGCGGACACCGCCAAAGATCTGCACACCCCATTTCTCCTTGAAAAGGGCGAAGGACTTCTTGATTGCACCGATGGGGCCCTGACCATCAAGCATGATGAAGGGCACCACGAAGAAGGTGATAAGCGACCACATGGCGAGAACGCCCGCTGCCGCGATATTGCGCAGTGCATCGACGGCGCCATTTTGGTTGTTTCCTCGGATGAAGCCCACGATGATGTTGACCACGGTGGAGATCAGGGCCCACCCGATCAGCGGGAGCAGGCGGGCAAGGGAACGTGCGACCCCGTGCCCGATCGAGGAGTCACCACCGGAGAGTTCGGTGTCGGCGGCGGCGACCAGACCACCGCTGGCGATCGACAGCACGATCTGGTTCGCGAAGATGCCGAGTATGGCGAGGACTATGCCCGCTGCCGTCTGATCGTCGAGCCAGAGCAAGCCAGCGGGTATCCAGAAAATCGCCAAAGGAATTAGGCTCGCAAAGAAACCGATGACGGGAAAGGCGAGAAGGTAGCGGTTCTCCTTGATCACCGCCCAAGACTTGGTGGTGAGGAGACGACTTTGACCCCATGAACGACGCGCCATGGCCGCGAGGCTAGCACCCGAACGTGAATCGGGGGATAAAATCGCTGACGACTCGAGCGCTAGTTCGCGGGGCAGCCCACTTCGCCGGGATTCTATGGCGCAAAGGCCGCAGTTACAGCAGGTGTGAAAATTGATCGTGGTCGCTAAGAACGAACTGTCGAACCTCCCGGGCAAAGTCTGAGTCGAGCACTAAATCGGTGACTTCTATGGTGTCAAGGGGAGCGAGGACCGCCTGCATGCGTAGGTGATCGTGGCCAGCGCGGCCGTAGACCACGAGCCCAGCGTAGAAAAAGTCGTACATCCGAAGGAGGTCAACGATCTCGTCGAGTTGGGGTGTGGTCAGGCTCGACAGGTCTACATCGCAGTACACAATGTAGTTCTTGGTGCACACCGCACCTGCGAGATCGGTATGACCCGCGCCACCGGCCGTACGTACGTCCACGTCCTGGGGCACCTGGCCATCGCCCACGGTCTGTTTCCTGCACCGCCTCTGACCAAACCCCACAAGTAGCCCTCATGGTATTCGCCCGCATCGGCCAGCCCGACCACGAGACCCCCGCCGTGATGGTCACCGATGACCCCTACGTCGACATCAGTGAGATCGCCGACGACATCGACGGCGACTTCCTCGCCGCTGTCGACCTCGCGGCGATGGAGTCTCTCGTCGCCCGGGCGGTCGACGCGGCGGTGGTCG
>SYJA01000031.1 GCA_005798555.1 Actinomycetota bacterium | reverse complement strand
TAGTCCTGCTTGCCGAGCCCGGGATCGCTGAAACCTTCGCGCTTGTGGCTGCCATCGCAAAACGGCTTATTGGCCGAATGACCGCACCTGCACAGGTAGGCCTTGTCGCCGGTTTTCAGGGTGCTGCCGTCGGCGGCCTTGATGGTGGTGGGGCCGGCGACTTCGAGGGGGCCATCGGCAAGGACGGTGATCGTGACTTCGGATTCGCTCATGCGAGCATCATGCCGTAGGTATGCCTAGAGGGCACCTTTTTTAGTCAGCCAGTTGAATGCGAAGTAGCCGGGCACGGTTGGTAGCCAAAATGTCACGAGCCGGAACAGCAGCACGGCCGAGACCGCGATACCGCCATCAAGGCCAGCGGCGGTGAGGCCAGCGGCAAGGGCGGCTTCGACCGCGCCAAGACCGCCGGGGGTCGGGGCGGCCTGGCCGATGGTGGCACCGGCGAGATAGACGACTGCGACTAGGGCGATACCGAGCTGGCCGCCGAAGGCATTTACGCTCGCATAGAGCACACCGATAAAGGCGAGGTTCAGCAGCAAGATGCCGCCGACGCCTTCGATGAGCTTGCCGGGCCGTTGGGCGACGGTGACAAGGCGCGGTCCGACCTCCTTGAGGATGGGCCCGACCCGAGTGGTGATGAGTTTTCGCACGGCTGGGACGGCAAGTAGTGCGATGGCACCGGCGGCGACCGCGATGACGACGATCACCACAATCCGTGGGGGATTGAAAGTCAAATCCGACTGCGTCCCGGCAGCGATGCCGAAGACGAACAGCAGCAGGATATGTGAGGCGAATGCCATGACCTGGGAGACACCAACACTCGCCGCGGCAAGGGCGGGGTGAAGCCCGGCTTTTTGCAGGAAGCGCATGTTGATCGCAACCGAGCCAAGTGTTGGTGGTGAAACCAGTGTGGCAAACGCGCCGGCGAGTTGGGCTAAGAAGGTGCGGTGGATGGGGATGCGCTCCGGCACGAAGCCGGTGAGTGACCAAACCGCTGCTAGGAACGTCACGAGGCTCAAAACCAGGGAAAGGAGTACCCAACCCCAGTTCGCGGTACTAATGAGATTGACAAGATCAACCTGGGCCAATTGCGAGAGCAACAGATACCCGGCGATCGAGCCGACAACGATCATCAGCAGGGTGCGGGGTCGTACTCGCTCAAGCCTGATCTGCTCGATCTCGCCGCCTTCGCGCAGGCCGAGCAAGGTGTCTCTAAGTTGAACGAGAATTTGCCGGTTCTTGCGCACCGCCTTGCGGGTCATGCCGGATAGGGCTACCGGCTGCACGGCGGGTAGCGCGCGGGTTAGGGCATCGACGCCGAGGATGAGCCGACCGGCTTCCACGGCGCGTTCGACACTGGTGAGAAGTGCGAGGGTGCAGAGCAGTTCGGCGAGGTCAATGCGCTGGGCCACGTCACTTGCGGCAATCGAGCCGCCGCCGTGGCCGACGATCCAAATACTGCCATCGGTA
Source organism: Actinomycetota bacterium (assembly GCA_005798555.1). GTDB lineage: Bacteria > Actinomycetota > Actinomycetes > S36-B12 > S36-B12. The sequence continues at coordinate 23,089 of SYJA01000031.1, read as the reverse complement.
GCTCGCAGCAGATGATCGGCCGATAGGGCACGGTGGCTGCTTTGATGTTCGTGCAGGGTGCGCACGGCCCGCCAGGCCCCTTGCAGATCGACGTCGGTTAGGGCGCCACCGGTACTTGACTCAGAGATATTTACAAAAAGCTCACCATCGATGAACTCGTAGGCGAGCAAACTTGAGTCCGGACCGACCTCGGTTGCCAGCATCAGGCGCGGAGTAGGCACCCCGGCTGCCTGAGCGGCGAATGCGATCAGCGCGGCGTTATCGATTGTTCTGCGCATATTGAAGGCACCGGTGCCCGGTTCGTCGCGTAGGCGCAGGGCCGTCCAAAAAGCCGAGACCAAGCCGGCGCCCTCCAAGTCGCGGTCGAGCACGTTGATCCGTAGCCGGGCACCGGATCGGGTTACCGCTTGATACCGGCGACCGCGGGCGGTGGTGGTTTCGGCATCGAGGGAAATAAGTGGGTAGCCACCACGGGCCAAGGCGTCGGCGACCTGCTGCCCGGTTGGCCTGGTGGTTGGGGTGCCGAACACGTAACGCGTGAGCAGGCCGATCGCCCAGCCGAGGGCAATGCTGACGCCGACTCCGGCGAGGGCGATGCCCGAACTCAACACCGTCACGATGATGACCGAGCCGATGACAATGAAACTGAGTACATTCCACGGTCGAATCGCGAGCAGGCGGGCCACCGTGATGAAGGCGATCAGGCCGGCGAGGATCGGCACCGTCGATGCGCTATCGGGGCTGGTAGATCCGGCGAGTGCTACCAGTAAGCGCGGGACCCCACTGGTTGCGACCACCGCTGAGGCAACCGTCAGCAAGACAACGGTCGCCAACAGGGCGATCACCGCGTCAAAGAGCTGGCGCGCGCGCCGGCGCACGACCAGCGCGACACCTGCGGCAATGGGCAGGCCCAAGGTGCCGATGCCACCGATGACATTCAGGGCCAAGATCACCGCGGCGGGCAGCGATTGCACCCCGCTGGTGACATCGTCGGCAAGCCCGGCGGTGGTGCTGGTGGCGAACCAGCCAACCCCGATGATGGCTCCGGTGATCGCAAGGGCGAGCATGAAGCGCGCGAGGTCAAGGGGCCGGCGCACCCGCCGGGCGATTACCGCATCGTTGATCCGGACCCCGCCGGCACCCATAGGCTGGCCATCGGGGGTCGCGGTCACCGGTAGATAGTCTCAGAGGAGCGTCAGACCTAGGTGGTAGGCATGGCCTTATGAGGCAAGCGGGGTCCCGGTCTTGGGTACTCGACACCACCCCCCTGGCACCACTTGCCCCGGCAATTTTGGACCCGCAGCAGCGCCAGGTGGTCGACCATCGCGCCGGCCCGCTTCTGGTCCTAGCCGGGCCTGGCACCGGTAAAACCACCACCATCGTCGAGGCGATCACCGCCCGAATTACTGATCCAAGTGACCCACTCGAACCCGGTGCCGTCCTCGCGCTCACTTTTGGGCGTCGGGCCGCCATGGAACTTGGCGACAAAGTTGCGCAGCGGCTCGGGGGCGGGGTGATCCCACTGGTCGCAACATTCCACTCCTTCGCCTACGGGCTGATGCAGCAAACCGCAACGGTTGGCGAGCTGCGTGATCCACCGCGACTACTCTCCGGCGCCGAAGAAGATGTCCGCATTCGCGATCTCTTGGTCGGCGCAATACAAGATGGCACCATCAATTGGCCCGAAGAGCTAGCCGGCGCCGTCACCACTCTAGGCCTGGCAAATGAAATCAGATCGGTACTGGCCCGGGCCCGCGAACTCGGCCTTGACCCAGGTCAACTTGAGCGCATCGGTGCCAAGTCCGGGCGCCCAGCCTGGGCGGCGATTGGCGCGCTGGCTGACCAAGAAAGCGCCGTCATGGTGCTGGAGAATGTTTGTGATTACACCGAACTCCTGCACCGCGCGGTGATCGCGGCGCGCACCCCAGATGTTGCCGCACAGTTGCACCGCACCTATCGCGCGATCTATGTCGACGAATATCAAGATACCGATCAACTGCAGGTGGAATTGCTGAAGGCCCTGGTGGGCCCACGCACGAGCCTGGTGGTCGTCGGGGATCCCGACCAGGCGATCTACGGGTTTCGCGGCGCAGACATCAACGGGATCTTGAATTTCCCCGAGCAATTTCGCACCAGTGCCGGGGCGCCGGCGCCCACTGTTGTTTTACAGCACACGCGCCGGTTCGGGCCAAATATTCGCAAGGCGGCAACCGCAATCCTCGGTGCCCGACCAATTGGCTCGTTCACCAAGGAGCAGGTGCACGCGCATCGCAACCCCAGCTGCGTCGGCGGTTCGCCGTTGGCTGGCCACCCCGCGACCGACACCCTCGAAGTCCAACTCTTCGATGGTGAGTCCTCGCGGGCGGCCCACATCGCAGAGCAGATTCGCCGCGCGCATCTAGACGATGGGCTGCCTTGGGCCGATCTGGCGGTGCTCGTTAGATCAGCGCAGCAGATCCCCCTGGTGCAGCGGGCGCTGATGCAAGCAGGGGTGCCGACAGCAATCGCTGCCGATGAAATCCCCCTGCGCGCCGAGCCCGCGGTGGCCGTGCTGCTTCAGGCTGCCGAGATGGCGGTGGACCCGAGTCGAATCACCGCGGAGCAGGCACTTGATTTACTGACCGGCCCACTAGGTGGCCTTGATACCGGCGACTTGCGAAGTTATGGCCGGGCCTTGCGGGCGGCGGCACGCATAGCCGAGCCGCTGACCCCGCCTGCCTTTTCCGATCACCTGATCCGCGACACCTTGCGCGGTGATCTTGAGATCCCGGCCACCGTGCCCGAAACCGACCCCGCTCGATTGACCGTCGAGCGCAGCGCCGCGCTGCTTCGAGCCGCGCACCAACTTATTCGCGCGGGGGCCGGACCCGAGGATGTGCTCTGGGCTATTTGGTCCGGACGGGTTGGCCGCGAAAAACTCGGTGGCGGGCGGTCACATGGCTGGCCGGAGCGGTTGCAAAATGCTGCACTTGCGGGCTCGCGTGCGGCACACCACGACCTTGACGCCGTCATCGCGTTATTCGAAACCGCCGAGCGCACCCAATCCCGGTACAAAGGGTTCGCGGGCTTGCGCAACTTCTTGATTTTGCTGAGCAATCAGCAACTACCGGCCGAATCGGTGGCCGATCGGTCGCTCAGCCGTGACGCGGTGCGGATCTTGACCGCACACCGGGCCAAGGGGCTGGAGTGGGAGGCCGTCTGGGTGGTTGGCGCCGAGGAGGGCCAGTGGCCCGATCTTCGCACCCGCGGTTCGATTCTGGAGCCAGACCGGTTAACCCGGGCCGGGGTTACCGATGGTGTGCGCCCGGCCGATCTACTGGCCGAGGAGCGCCGACTCTTCTACGTCGCGTGCACGCGGGCCAGGCAACGCGTCGTCGTCACCGCTATCGCCTCGGGCACCGATGCCGGGCCACAGCCGAGCCGGTTTATCGGTGCCTTGGGAGTGGTAGCCGAGATTAAATCCGGCCGGCCGCGTTTTGCCGCCGACCTTGACGGTTTGGTTGCGCGGCTGCGTCAAACCTGCATGGACGAGGAGGCCGCACCGGCCCTGCGCGCGGCCGCGGTCACCCGGCTGGCTGCGTTGGCCGCGGCCGCGGACGAGAGCGGTGCGCCACTGGTGCCGATGGCCAATCCGGATTCTTGGTGGGCGATTGGTGCGGTAACCGAAGGTGCCCGGCCGGTTCGGGCCGCGGACCTGCCGATCACTTTGTCGGGCAGTGGCCTTGAGTCCATAAACAGCTGCTCCCTGCGTTGGTACTTCGAGCATGAGGCCCGGGCTGAAACCCTGCGACCAGCAGCAACGAAATTCGGCAGCGTGGTGCATGCGGTTGCCGACTACGTGGCCAAGGGTGAGGTCCCGGCCGACATCGACAGCATGGACGCATTAGTCGACCGGGTATGGCCGGACCTGAGGTTTGAATCCGCTTGGCAATCAGCGGCCGAGCGAGCGCAGGCCCGTGCGGCCCTTACCCGATTCTTGGTCTATCACCTGCGCGCCGATCGGCGGTTGTTAGCAAGTGAGGTATACGAAGAAGCATTTGTTGATGTGCCGACACCGGCCGGTGGTCTGGAGCGGGTGCACCTGCGCGGATTCCTTGATCGCATTGAGATCGATAGCCAGGGCCGGTCGGTGGCAATTGACCTGAAGAATATGAAGACCCCGCCGCCCGATAGCAAGGTGCCAGAGCACGCCCAGCTTGGGGTCTACCAGTCATTACTCCGCGCCGGTGGTCATGAGGTCGGTGGTGCTGCGCTCGTGCAACTTCGCGTCAATGCCAGCAAAGGTGCGGTCGAGCCCAAGGTGCAGTTCCAAGAGCCATTGGAACAAGTCGCACCGACCTGGGTGGATCTTGAGCTGGGCGTCGCCGCGCAGACTTTGCGCACCGAGGAGTTCACCGCGGCAACCGGCTCCCATTGCCTGTTCTGTGCGCACCAGCGCAATTGCCCAGCGCAGCCCGAGGGTGCCCAGGTGATCGAATGAGCAGGTGGTCACATGAGTGAGCTCAAGAAAGTGGATCTCGATAGCGCACTTGGCTTCGTCCTAAGCGCTGAGCAGTGGGCGGTGGTCTGCGCACCGCTGGAGCCGGCGGTGGTGGTGGCCGGCGCCGGTACCGGCAAGACCACCTCGATGGCGGCGCGGGTGGCTTGGCTGGTGGCCAGTGGGTATGTGCGCGCTGATGCAGTGCTTGGCCTGACATTTACCAATAAGGCCGCAGCCGGATTACTTGGTTCGATGCGATCGAGTTTGTCGCGCCTGGAAGTGGCAGGTCTGATCGTTCCTGGTTTTGTGCATCCGGCTCAGGAGTTGGAGTTCGATGATGAAAGCACCGGTGATCCGCAGGTGCTCACCTATCACGCCTTCGCCAAGCGCATTATCGATGAGCACGGTATGCGCCTTGGGCTCGAGCAGGGCAGCGCCTTGCTTGCGACTGGCGCGCGCCATCAACTCGCCTACCGGGTGGTCTGTCGCACCGCGTTGCCGTTGGCGGATTTGGGCAAGTCACCGGTCAACTTGACCAATGAGCTATTGGCCCTCGATGACCAACTAGCGGATCTAGCGATCACACCTGAGCGGTTAATCGAGCACGATGAGGAGGCGATCGCACGGCTCCTTGGGTATGACTCCTTGCAGGAGATCGGCAAGAAGATGCTCGCCACCTCGAAGCTGCGGGTGGCGCTGGCTGGGCTGGTCGTTGAATGGCGCGCCGAGAAACTAGTGCGTGATGTCCAAGACTTCGCCGATCAGACCCGGGTGGCCCTCGAGCTGGTGACGAAATACCCAGACATTGCCGAGAAGCTGCGGGGTCGTATTCAGGTGGTGCTACTCGATGAGTACCAGGACACCTCCTTGGCGCAGCGGATGCTGCTGCAAAGATTATTCGGTGGCGTAGCCGGTAATGGTCATCCGGTGACCGCGGTCGGTGACCCGTGCCAGGCGATTTATGGTTTCCGCGGGGCCAGCGTCGACAACATCGACTCATTCAAGAAGCACTTCCCGGTGGTTCGTAATGGCATCGAGTCCGATTCGGTGTCGTATTCGCTGGCGACCAATCGCAGGTCCGGGCCGGCTATCTTGGCGGTGGCCAATGACATCTCGACCGGATTGCGGCAGCGGCACCCGGGTATCGATGCGTTGCAGGCCGGTTCACCTGGACGCGGGCCCGGCAAGGTGCAATGCGCACTCTTTGAAACCGCCGACGCCGAAAAAGTTTGGGTGGTGCAGGAGATTGCGCGGTTAGGCGGTGCGCGCGGAAGCCAAGTCAAGTGGGGCGATATTGCGATCTTGGCCGCCACCGGCCGCGACCTAGTTGAACTCGATACCGCCTTGCGCGCCGAGGGCATCCCAACGCAGCTACATGGCGCAGCGGGGCTGTTGCGGCAACCGGCGGTCATCGAGATCCGTAGCATGCTGGAGGTCCTGCATAACCCAATTGCGAACCCGGCGCTGGTGCGAATCCTCACCGGCCCAAGGTGGCGGATCGGGGTGCGTGATCTAGCGGCGCTGGGTAGCAGGGCCGGGGTGCTCGCCGGTGGTGGGCACCGGCACGTTACCGCCGATGTCACAGGTGCTCTCGACGAGGCGGTGGCTGGCAGTGATCCGGTCGAGGCGGTTTCACTTTCCGATGCGCTGTCTGATCTCGGTGACCTAACTGCTTTTTCGCCGGCGGCGAGCACGAGATTTAGTGCACTCGCCGCGCAGATCAGGGGATTGCGTCGGCATGTGGGTGAGCCATTGACTGATCTCATCAACCGCATTTTGACTTCGACCGGGTTGTCGGTTGAGATCGCGGTAGCCGACAGCGCGGAGCAGCAGCAGTATGCGGTCACAAGTTTGCTCGACCTCGCAGCGGAATTCACCGATATCGACGGTGGTCACACCCTCGGTGCTTTCTTGAGCCGGTTAGCCGATGCCGAAAGATTTGATGTGGAGTTGCCCGTTGATATCGTCCTGCGGGAAAACGCGGTGCAGTTGCTGACAATTCACAAGGCCAAGGGGTTGGAATACCCGCATGTTTTCGTGCCTTCGGTGGCCAAGGGGGCATTTCCCGGCGGTGGTGGGCGCAGCGCGTGGCCAACCAGCGCGTCAGCGGTGCCTTGGCAGCTGCGTGCGGATGTGACCGATGACCTCGCTTCCTTCCCGGACCTAGATGAAAGCCCGCGCGATAAAGACCACAAGGCCTATCAAGTGATCTTGCGCGATCAGCAAGTTGCCGACGATCAGCGCCTGGCCTATGTGGCATTTACCCGTGCCGAGTACTCACTAACCGTGACCGGGCATTGGTGGGGCCCAACCCAGGTGAAGTTCCGCGGCCCAGACCCCTATTTGACGATGATTCGCGACGCTTGCCTGGGCGGGGCAGGTGCGGTCGTCTACTGGCACCCGCAACCGGCCGACGATGCCACCAACCCGGCACCTGAGTCGGGCACTGTTGAGTTCGCGTGGCCGGCACCAATTGCCACCGCCGCAAAGGTGCGCGAGGTTGGCGATCAGGTGCGTGCGGGCATGCTGGCGTCGGCTTCGGCGGTCACCGCGGCCGAGCTTTCGGCCCCCGAGGCCGCACTCGTCGCGCGCTGGGATCTAGATGCCGAAGCTCTGCTGGCCGAAGCGAGGCGCCGCCGGGAGTCGATCCACACCGTGCGCCTACCGGATTCCCTTTCGGCAAGTGCGCTAACCGAAGCGCTGCGCGACCCGGCCGCGACCGCGATGCGTTTAGCCAGACCGTTACCCCGGCAACCAGCACCCGCCGCGCGGCGCGGCACCAGCTTCCACCTTTGGCTCGAGAGCCGGTTTGGTCAACAAAGCCTGCTGGACCCTGATGATCTGCCCGGGTCCGCAGACCATGAGATCACCAGCGACATTGAACTTGAGCAGTTGAAGCAGGCCTTCGAGAGGTCCGCATACGCCAAGGCCCAACCGATAGCCATTGAGGAGCCGTTCTCGTTGATTTTGGCTGGCCGGGTCATCAAGGGCCGAATCGACGCGGTCTTTAAGACCGGTGATCGTTATGACGTCATTGATTGGAAGACCGGGTCGGCGGCATCAATCGACCCGTATCAATTAGCGCTGTATCGCCTGGCTTGGTCAAAGTTGCGCGGTGTGCCCATCGCCGACATCGATGCGGGGTTTGTGCTGGTGGCCACCGGCGAGATCATCCGGCCCGAGCCGCTACCGAGCCTGGACTTTTCTTGATCTAACGAATTGGGCCGGGGCCGGATTCATCACCGGGCACGATGATGGGTTCGGCGCTGTCACCATCGCGCGACTGCACCGCAAGTTGCTCACCGGCCTCCTCGGTCGGGGTGCGGCGGGCACCGGCGAGGGCGCGCATCCATTCCCGTGCCGGTTCTTCGACAAAGCGCCACATCAACCACGCGATCGCAAGCGCACCGGCCACCAGGCCAAGGGTGCCGATGGCATAGAGCACACCACCGTCAATGCCAACCGCGTTCATCCCGGCTCGCCAGAGCCCGAACCAAACCAGGTGGGTCATATAAAGGGAGTAGGAGATGAATCCACCTAGCACCATGGTGCGCGTCGAAAGGGTGCGGGCCAGGCCCCGGCGTGACAGTGCGAGGGCACCGATCCACGCGATAAGAAACGGCACCAGAAGCAGATGGAAATACGGCGGCAGCGCTTCCGCGTCAGCGCTGAGGTTGGTCGCTGGTGGTTGCGCGGCCGGCAGATTACCGAGGAAGACAGCCCCGGCGATAACGATTAGGGGCAAGATAATGGATAAGGTGCTGGCGAGTTTTTGGATCCGCGGCTTTGGGTCAGCGGCGGCATCGGGGATGAAGCGGCGCACGATCAAATAGGTGATGGCACCCGCGGTGAACTCACACAGGATGCGATAGGTCGACCCCCAGTTATCGGTGTAATACGCATCGGAGGTATTCAACCCGTAAATGACGATGGGGATGAGTACGGCACCCCAGATGATCACCAAGACCGCGGTGCTGACCCGTCGATAAAAGACCCAGATGAGCAAAATCAGCAGCGGAAAGATCAGGTAGGCGAGCCACTCCATCGACAGTGACCAGGCGACAAAGTTCCACCCACGTTGCGGGCTCGGGCCCCACTCCTGCACCAGTAGCAGGTTTTTGCCAAAGTCGATCGGGTTCAGCCAATCGCGGTTAAGTTCGGTTCCGGTGATTTTTGCCTCCGCGAAAACGGCGACACCCGCAATAACGAGCATGACTAAGTGCACCGGGTAAACGCGGGCCAGTCGCAGCCACCAGAAATCAATGGTCTGGCGCCCGGCTAATCGCGGACCGAGTCGGGTTAAGTAGGTGTGGGTGAGGATGAAGCCGGAGAGGGCGAAGAAGAGGTCAACTCCGAGGCGGCCAACGCGCATGACATCTGGGAGGATCGGGATGGCGAGCACGCCGAGGGCATTGAGCGGACCCTGCAGGTGATATAGCAGCACCCAGGCGGCGGCGACGAAGCGGATGCCGGTCAACTGCCGGATGAAGACGTTCACAAGATGTGATGGTGTCATGCTCGGATTTGGTTGGCCCGCAGGCCACACCGGTGCGCAACCCCCTCGCCAATAGGCTCAAGACGTGCCGGACCCACTGTTACTAGATGATCTGCTGCTCTCGCGGGCCGCGATTGATCGAGCCGCCCACCTGCGCGCTGATAGCCGCTGGCAAGAAGTGCGTCGAGGCGACGGTGAAACCCGGGTGCTGTGGGTAGCCGGTGGGGCGGCGCAGGTCGCGGACCTCGATGGTGAGGTGCGGTTGGTTTTCAGTTCGGCTGCCGATCTTCCACCCGAGGTTGACTTGAGTTTCCTGGGTCTTGATCCCCTAGGTCGTGCTTACTACTGTGCGCATCTCCCGGATAGCGTCGACGCCCCATTACCGGCCGACTGGAGGTCACTGCGTGAAGTGGGCCGATCCCTAAGTGATATGGACGCAGGGTTGCTGGTGACAGCGGTTGCGCTGGACAACTGGCGGTCTGCTACTCGGCGCTGCGGGAAATGTGGTGGCGATCTAATTCCCAGTAATGCCGGTTGGTCATTGCATTGTGTTGTCGATGCGGTAGATCACTTCCCGCGCACTGAACCGGCGGTGATCGTGCTGGTTCGCGATGGCGAGGACCGCGCACTCTTGGGGCGACATGTGAATTGGCCACCCGGCCTGGTTTCCACTTTTGCCGGGTTCGTCGAGGCCGGTGAGTCAGCGGAGGCTGCAGTGCGCCGGGAACTAACCGAGGAAACCGGGGTCCTGATCGACGACCACCCGGACGCGGTGCGGTACCTGGGGAGCCAACCGTGGCCGTTCCCCGCTTCGTTGATGCTGGGCTACCACGCTTGGGCCAAGGACACCACGATTAAAGTCGATGAGACCGAGATCGCCGAGGCCAATTGGTATAGCCGCGATGAGCTTCGCGCAGCCTGTGCGGCCGGTGAAATCAAATTACCGTCCGCTATTTCCATTTCCCGCAGGTTGATCGAGCGTTGGTACGGGCAGGAGTTGCCGGCCACTTGGTCTTGGTAATTTCAATGACGACGCTAACCCCGCGACAGATCCACCTTCGAGGGCTGTACTGGGCCTTCCTTGGGGTGCTGCTTTTCTCCTTTTCGGTGCCGCTGACCAAAGTCGCGGTTGGCGGGTTCAATCCATTTCTGACCGCGACCGGCCGCGCGGTGATCGCCGGCGTATTGGCCGCGTTGATCTTGTCGGTGAATCGGGTGGCCTGGCCGGCCCGGGCAGTGGTGCGACCACTGCTGCTAACCATGGTTGGCGCGGTCTTCGGCTGGCCCATTTTGATCGCGATCGCACTGCAGTACACGACTTCGGCCCACGTTGCCGTCATCGCCGCATTCATGCCGCTGTCGACAGCGATCATCGCGGTTGCTCGAACCCATGAAAAGGTCAGCGCAAAGTTCTGGTTAGCCGCAAGTCTCGGGACCGTTGCCCTGGTGGTGTTCGCACTTGGCCGAGGTGGTGCGAGTAGCCCAAATTACTGGGCTGATTTGCTAGTAGTGGGTGCGATGTTGTTTTCCTCCTGGTGCTATGTCGAGGGTGCGTCGGTCACCAAGGTGCTGCCGGGCTGGCAGGTGATCTCCTGGGTTGTTGTCTTCGCCCTGCCGATAACAGTGCCCGCATCAATGCTGTTGTGGTTTACGACCAGCGCCGATTACGCGACAACGGGGGCGCAATGGTTCGCGCTCATCATGCTCGGCCTCTCATCGATGTACTTCGGGTTCTTCGCTTGGTATCGGGGCCTTTCAATGGCCGGTATCGCCAGGGGTAGCCAAGTTCAGCAGTTGCAGGCGCTACTTACGCTGCTGTGGTCTGCGCTGCTGCTCGGTGAAACCGTCACCTGGCTAACGGTGCTGGCGGCGGTTGTGGTGATTGCCTCGGTCATCTGGGCCCAGCGCAGCAGGCGGGCGGAATTCATTGCGCCGGAGGAGTAAAACAGCCGGCGGCTAGCTCAAACCGAGTTTTGCCTTGACCTGTGCAATCGACGGGTTCGCTAGCGCGCTGCCATCGTCAAAGAGCATGGTGGGCACCATCTGGTTGCCTCCGTTGACGGATTCAACAAATGCCGCCGCCTCCGGATCGGCCTCGATATCGACTTCCTCGAAGGCAATACCCTCCCGGCCCAACTGGGCTTTTAGCCGCTGGCAGTAGCCACACCAAACCGTCGTATACATCTTCATCCGGGCAACGCTAGCGTGCCCCTGTGATAGGTGAACCGGGCGAGGTACTTGCCGGGCTCGATGACGAGCAGCAGGTGGTGGCCACCAGCGTGCACGGCCCGGTCGTGGTGCTGGCCGGGGCCGGTACCGGCAAGACCCGGGCCATCACCCACCGCATGGCATACGCCGTGGCGACCGGGGCTCATGATGCGCGGCGGTCACTGGCCGTCACCTTCACCACCAGGGCGGCCGGTGAGATGCGGGTGCGGCTGCGCGGACTCGGTGTTGAGGGCGCCCAGGTGCGCACCTTTCATGGCGCGGCGCTACGACAACTGCGCTACTTCTGGCCACGACTAAGTGGTCAGGCATTTCCTGAAGTACTGCCCAGTAAGGCACGGCTGCTCGCTGAGGCCGCGGCCAAGTCTGGGATAACGACTAATGCGGCTGTGCTTCGGGATCTGGCCTCAGATATCGAATGGTCGAAAGTCTGTGAATTGGCCGCACGTGACCTATTGACCGACCCGCGGGCGGCTGCCCGGCATTGGAGTATTGGGCTTGACGATGTCATGAAGGTCTACGCCGCCTATGACGATTTGAAGTCTTCGCGTGGCTTTTTGGATTTCGAGGATGTGCTTTTGGTTACCGTCGGGGCATTGCAAACCCGTCCGGATATCCTCGATGAGGTCCACTCGGCGTATCGCTGGTTCACGGTGGATGAATTCCAGGATGTCAACCCACTGCAGCATCGACTGCTGACCCTCTGGCGTGGTGAACGAGACGATGTCTGCGCGGTTGGCGATGTGAGCCAGACGATCTATTCGTTCACCGGTGCGTCGGCTGACTACTTGGTGAACTTTCGCACCGAGTTCCCAGATGCCACCGAGGTGCGACTGGTCAATTGCTATCGCTGCACTCCAGAGATCGTGGGCAAGGCCAATGCGGTGATCGCGCAGGCGCACTCGCGGGCTGCGGTGATTTTGAGATCTATGCACGAACCCGGGGTCGAACCGGTGGTGGCGTCGCACCCGGACGAGGTAGCCGAAGCGAGCGGCGTCGCTGAGTCGATTTCAATCCATCTGCGTAACGGCATCTCAGCGCGGGATATCGCTGTGCTGTTTCGAATGAATGCTCAGTCGGCTGATCTAGAAGCCGCGCTGTCGGCGCGGGGGATACCGGTGGTGATGCGCGGGGCGGAGCGATTCTTTGATCGCCCGGAGGTGCGCGAAGGTGTTACGCGCATCCGGGGTGCGGCACGCGGTGGTGGCGCGACCGGGTTGCTAGGTGAGGAGGTGCGGGGAATCCTCAGTGCTGCGGGCTGGGCCGCCGAGCGCCCGCAGGGTAGCGGTGCGGTACGCGAGCGTTGGGAATCACTTGCGGCGCTGGTCACCTTGGCCGATGAGAATCCGCAGTTGGATTTACCGGCATTTGTTGCTGAACTAGATATTCGCGCGCAGGCGCAGCATGCACCTGCAGCAGACGCCGTGACGCTCTCCTCATTGCACTCTGCCAAAGGGCTGGAATGGCAGGTGGTTTTCATTGTCGGCTGCAGTGATGGGCTGCTGCCCTTGGCCAATGCCGATACCCCAGATCAGGTTGCGGAGGAACGCCGGCTGCTCTATGTCGGAATGACACGTGCCAAGTCGTACCTGCACCTGTCATGGGCCCGCGCCCGCGCACCCGGTGGCCGGGAGAATCGTGAGTTCAGCAGGTTCTTGGTTGAAGTGGGTGGGCCCGATGGGGAATTTGCCGATGGGTTCGACGGCGACCGATCACGGGGGAGTGTGCGCGCTGGTTCAGGCCGCTTGCGCACGGAGCGCAAGAGGCGCGGCCCGGCGAGCTGTCGCACCTGCGGTAAGAGTTTGGTCACCGCACCCGAGCGCACCTTGGGTCGGTGCCGCACCTGCCCTTCGACATATGACCCGGAGCAATTCGAGCAGTTAAAGCGCTGGCGGCTAATGCAGGCCAACGAGCGCGAGGTGCCGGCCTTCGTCATCTTCACCGATGCCACGTTGTTGGCAATCGTCGAGCAATCACCGACCAGCCTGGAGCAGTTGTCTGCCATCCCTGGTATCGGCCCGGCGAAGTTGGAGTTGTACGGGCCGACCTTGCTCGAACTCCTGCGTGATTCGACCTCGTAGTGCGAAAATTGCTATTCACTAGCGGTCGTGAAGTCCGGCACCCAGCGCTCGAGTTCCGCCCGCATCGGCACTGTCGCACCGAGCTGGCAAAGAACCCCGATGCACCCCAACCAGACTCGATGAATCAAGGCGTAGGACGGCGGCAGGTTCAATTTCAGGCCGATCGTGAAATCAGGATTGCGCATGTCGTTCATGCGCGTGAATTGACCGCGTATCCAATCGCGGGAGAAGGTAAACTCCGGATGGCGAGCGGGCTCGACGAAAGGCGCTAAATAGCCCAGGAGTTGGGCGGCGTCGATATCGATATTGGGCTTGATGAAGCCCTCGGCGCGCAGGCCATCGATTACCATTTGAGCATCGCCGAGTTGCGCGATCCGCAGCAAAGTCCCCATCGCGGTGGGCAGGCCGGCTGGTAGCGCGGCGCAGGCACCGAAATCGAGTACCCCGAGTCGACCATCAGGGGTGACCCGGAAGTTCCCGGGATGCGGATCGGCATGCAACAGCCCGGCTCGTGCGGGGCCTGATAGCAAGAAGCGTTCATAGAGCGCGCCCGCGGCGTCACGTTCGCCTTGGGTGCCGTCTTTGATGATGGTTGAGAGCGGGGTGCCGTCAATCCACTCACTGACCAGCACGTGCGGTGCCGCCACCAGCACGTGGGGGATGACGAACTCCGGGTCCCCTTCAAACGCAAGGGCGAAGGCCCGCTGATTCTGGGACTCGTGCAGGTAGTCAAGTTCGTCAACGGCGCGGTCCCGGAGCTCTTCGAGCAGTGGCTTGATATCAAGCCCGGGAATCCAAGATGCGAACATCTTGCCCATGCGTGCCATTTGATTCAGGTCGCTGATCAGCGCCTTATCCGCCCCCGGGTATTGAACTTTTACCGCGACCACTCGTCCGTCATGCCAGATGGCTCGATGTACCTGGCCGATGGAAGCCGCAGCCGCTGGCTGGTCGGAGAACTCGAGGAATTTGGCGCGCCACTTCGTGCCGAGTTCCTCGGCGAGAATTTGGTGAATCGAATCGGCAGGTAGTGGTGGTGCGGCATCTTGGAGTTTTGTCAGTGCCGCCCGATAAGGCCCGGCCATTTCCTCGGGCAGGGCGGCTTCGAAAATACTCATGGCCTGGCCCAGTTTCATCGCCCCGCCCTTGAGCTCACCGAGCACTTTGAACATCTGCTCGGCGGTTCGGGCCTGCAACTCCGCTGCCACAAGCTCAGCGGACTTGCCACCAACTCGCTTACCGAAGCCAAGGGCGGTCCGGCCGGCGAATGCGGCCGGCAGCGCAGCCATCCGCACGCTACGGGTGATGGCATTGCGCGGGAGTTCGGCCATGCCTCATTGTCACCCAAACGAGAGGTGTGCGCGAACCGGGTCAGCCTGCGGCCAGGTGCAACCGCAAAGTGGGTGCGAAGGTCGCGCGATGGGCCGAGCCCGCCCACCAGGTAGGCGCAGCTCGAAAGCCAGTTCGCACCAAAGCTCGGGGTTGGCGGGTTGGTCTATCCAGGTGCGAATGAGCAGCGCGGTTTGGATCGCGGCCGCCCGAACCAGAAGTCGATCTAACGGCAACGTCTGCAGGCGGCGTAGCACGCTGGCCAATTGCAGGGTCACTTTCGGCCACATGGCATCAGCGTCAACCGCGTGCAGATACGTACATCGAAGGCAACTGGTTTTACCGGGTATCACGATTGGCCCGATAACGGCCCGCGCACCATAGACCGTGGCCGGCAGGTGCGGATGATCATGTAGGGGGGTGTCGACGTCGTCGATGATGTCCGGGTGGGCGCCGTCAGCGAAAACGACTAACACCCGGTTTGCGCCAGGCCTAGTTGGTGTTGCACCAAGTGGGTTTACCCGCAGGCCGCAGATTTCAACGAGGTTGAATAGCGCATTGGCCAGTGCGCCACCACCGACGATGTAGATGCTCGTGTCCTGACGATTCTCGATTGCATTGAGTGCCATTCGCCCGGCGGGGTAGGTGTGGGCGGCGGCTGCCAGATCTCCCACCTGCTCATCGCGTTCAACGGCACCTAGCCAGCGCCAACTACTTGGCATATCGGTTGCGTCTTCGAGGGCACCGAGGCTTTGCAGGGTGCGGATTATGCGGCCAGCTGCTGCTGGCGAAATGCTGAGCCGGCCGGTGATCTCACCCCAGGTGCGCAGGCCATCAAGGCCGCTCAGCCAGGTGGCGTGCACCGCGTCCATCTGGTCCAATACCGCCCGGGAATCACTCGAGCAGATCACTAGGTGCCCGGTTTCGCGCCAGACCATGGGAAAGTCGCGCCGGTAGCGGGGGCGGGCCCCCGGCGCCATCAGGTCAAGAAGCAGGTCAGGTGTTTCGCAGGGTCTCATAGCAGCAGATTGGTACGCGCGGCCTGTGGATTGCTAGTTGCTATGCACAGGGGAAATGCGGTAGGCAGGCAACCGGTTGGGCAGACCACCGGCCGGGCCGGTTGACCCCGGGCCACCGCGGCCAAATGTCCGCTTTATCCTGTTATTTTGGGCCAAATGCCTGAAAACACGGGCGAAATCTGGTTCCATTCGCTCGCGCCGCGGCGAATCGGCCCACTTGGTGCCCTATCGTAAATAAGTCCCAACCAGATGAGGTGGTGCAGACCACCTGGCCGCACGAGCGGTTCGGCAACCAAGTGGAGGTCCCCATGGCTGAGAGCTATACGGGCGAGGCGTACTGCGTTAAGTGCAAGGCAAAGCGTGAGTTCACCGGTCACGTAGAAGAGACCAATGGGCGCCGCTTTGCCAAGGGCATCTGCCCGACCTGCGGCACCAAGGTGACCCGCATTCTCGGAAAGGCCGCTTCCTAGGTCATCCGAGCACGAACATCAGGAGGCGGGGCCCGAGGGTTTGGGCCCCGCCCCGCAATTTTGGTCACTGGTCCGTTTCGGTATTTGGCGGCAGTCCCGGTCGTGGCCGGTGGCCGTCGCCGAGGTTTATGGCGGGCCGGGGTACCGTGCTCTGGTGAGCACCAACCCACCCTTTGGCTTCGGGGTCCCAGACGCTGGCGGCGGCGGGTTCGATATGTCCGCCCTCGGGGCCGCCCTGCAGCAACTTGGCCAAATGATGCAAAACCCAAGCAGTGGTCCGGTCAATTGGCAGCTGGTGCGAGATCTCGCTCGGCAGGTGCTGGCGAGTGCCGGTGACCCATCGGTGGCCGATGCGCAGTCGCGCGCAATTGTTGATTCGGTGCGGCTGGCCGACCTTTGGTTAAATGAGGCCACCACCTTGCCCGCGATGGGCCAAGGCCCAAAGGCGTGGAGTCGCTCGGAGTGGTTGGAGGCGACGTTGCCGATGTGGCAGCGTTATATCGAGCCGATTGCGATTCAAATGCAGCAGGTCCTGACTGATGCGGGGTCAAGGGATCAGGACGTCTCGGCCGACGACCTAAGCGCGGTGTTGCCGGAGCAACTGCGCGGACTATTCCCCGGTGGCATCCCCGACGAGATGCTGGCAATGCTCCGTCCGATGATGGGGATGGTGCAGCAACTAGGAGCTGCCGCGTTCAGCATGCAATTAGGACAGTCCCTGGCGGCACTTGCCCAAGAAGTAGTCAGTGCCGGCGACATCGGCATTCCGCTAATGTCGGACGCAGCTTGTGCGTTGCTGCCCAACAATATTGAGCAGTTCGGTGCCGGCATTGACGTGGCCGCCGATGACGTGCGCCTTTATTTAGCACTTCGGGAGTCGGCTCATCAA
The DNA here is from genome assembly GCA_005798555.1 of Actinomycetota bacterium. Lineage (GTDB taxonomy): Bacteria > Actinomycetota > Actinomycetes > S36-B12 > S36-B12. The sequence continues at coordinate 6,100 of SYJA01000031.1, read as the reverse complement.
CGGCTTTTTGCGCATACGGCTTGGCTGCGCCCGCGCCTGATGGGAGCCATTGAAGAGTATGCCGGTGGTATTCGGGTCGACACCTCGCGACTTGGTGATGCCAGGGCCGAAGTTGACCTAAGTAACCCGGATGCGCTTCAGCAACTTATGGCGTCTGGATTGCTACAGCCAGCCGACACTGACGAGCAACGCGCTGCCCTTGCTCGACTCGAGACTTTGCTGGCACTTGTTGAGGGCTGGGTTGATGATGTGGTCGACACCGCCATTGCTGGGCGGATGCCAAGTGCCCTTGCCCTGCGCGAGACCATGCGCAGACGTCGCGCTGCCGGAGGACCAGCTGAGAAAATGTTTTCCACCCTGGTCGGGATGGAGTTACGGCCAAGGTCACTGCGCGAGGCGGCTAACTTGTTCGCGGCAGTTCGAAGCCTAAAGTCAATTGCTGACCGCGATGGCCTTTGGGGTCACCCAGACCTGCTGCCAGATGGCGAAGACCTGACCGACCCATTGGGATTTGTTGAGCGCAGTAACCAACCAGATGTGGGCTGACGCATACTCCACCTTGCATTCGTGGCAGCCGCCGACGACGGCACTGGGATTCCGTCGCGACGAGTACCTTGAATTCTTGACCGCCCATGCGGATGGGGTCTGGCGCGAGTGCAGGGTTGGTCACCTCACCGCGAGTGCCTTGGTACTCGATGAGAAACGACAGCGGGTCCTGCTGACTTTGCACCCCAAAGTCGGCAAGTGGCTACAGCTAGGCGGCCACCTGGAGGCAGGTGATACCTCGGTTCGTGCCGGGGCCCTTCGCGAGGCCATCGAGGAAAGTGGCATCCGCACGATGCGCATCAGCGCGGCTCCCGTCTGCCTTGATCGGCATCCGGTGCCATGCGCCGGCGGCCAAAGTGAGCACCTGGATATGCAGTACCTGGCCTTGGTGCCGGCCAGCGCGCGGGCAGTGATGAGCGCGGAATCTGATGACCTGCGGTGGTTCGACCTAGCGGAGCTGCCACCTGACCTGGATCAAAGCGTTCGGACGCTGATTGAACTTGGCTTGCACGAGGTGCACGTGCGCTAACCGGCAGGTAAACAACGAAAGTTGGTGAAAAAAGTTTTTTTCCACACCCTGTGAAAGGACTTTTACCCATGTTTTGCCGCAGGCGGGCTGGTCATCCTCAGGTTCATCCACATGCTTGTGCACCTCGTTTCGCCGGTTAACCCCTAGGTTTCCACAGCCTGTCCCCAGCTGCGTCCACAAGGTAATGGGGCAACCGGGGTAAAGCCGTTGACTCGGTCATGGGCAGGTCCATAAGTTCAGCCTGACGAAATCTCCGGGATAACGGGTGCAGGTCCGCAAGGGGAAGGTGGACCTGCGCTATGAGCCCCGGGGGTTTCGCTTTTCCCTCGAAAAGTCGGGTGACGTAGTCTTAGGCGGTGTCAAACCTGACTTGGTGGCTGATCCCGATCGGGGCCACGATTTTGGCCGTGGCTTGGGCGGCCTTTCGGAGCCGGCCGCGCCGGCCCACCGAAGCCGCAGCTGCCATGGATAACCTGCGCCGGCTGAACGACGCCATGTCCCGGCCACTGCCAAGTGAAAAACCAAGGTCTGAAACCGGGCCTGATGCGAAGGCACCCGGTCGGCCAACCACATGAGTTCGACCAACAACTTAAGTGATGGGACTCCCGGGCCCATCGCGTCGGGCAAGCCCGAAGCCGAGCCGCGCCGAGGCCGGGCCCTTGCTATCAGTGCGGCGACTTTACTCATTTTGGTTTCAATTGCCTTGCTGCTCCCGGTGCCATTTGTAAAACTTGCACCCGGTCCGACATACAACGTCGTCGGGCAAGTAGAGGGCACCGAGGTCATTGAAATATCCGGTACGCAGACCTATCCGACCACCGGCGACCTCGACATGACAACGGTGCTGGAGTCAGGTGGCCCACGCGGTGGGTTGACGTTCGTTGACGCCATGGCCTCCTGGTTCAATTCAGCTGACGCTGTTGTCCCGCGCGAGCTCATTTATCCTGACGACGTCACGGGTGAGGATGTGCAGATTCGTCAAGCGAAGCTGTTCAACATTTCAGAGTCCGATGCAATTGCGGCAGCCTTGAATTATTTGGAGTTACCGCTGCAGACCGAAGTCGTAGTCACCGCGGTGTACTCCGAAACGCCGGCTGTCGGAATCCTCGAGCCGAAGGATCAGATCCTGGCAATCGACGGTGCGGAAGTGACCGAGCCGGTGGATGTCAGTGACACAGTGCAGAAGAACCCGGTTGGCACGACATTTAGCTTCTCGATCGACCGCGGCGGCGAGGCCAAGACAGTCACGTTGAAATCTGCGGACAATCCAGACAAGCCAGGGACGCCTTACATCGGGATCGGCGTGGGCATGTATTACGCCGCAGAGTTTGAAATCAACTTGACCTTGCAAGATGTTGGTGGTCCAAGTGCTGGCACGATGTTTGCCCTCGGCATCATTGACAAGTTGACTCCGGGCGAACTGACCAAGGGCCGTCACATTGCCGGGACGGGCACGATGTCACCGGATGGTTCGGTAGGGGCAATCGGGGGGATCCGGCAAAAACTTGCCGGGGCCAGCGATGCGGGAGCCGAACTGTTCTTGATCCCGGCGGTGCATTGCAAGGAGGCCGCGGGTTTCATCCCGGAGGGCTTGACGGTCACGCCGGTCGCCACCTTGACCGAGGCGGTCGCGGCGGTCAACACTTGGACTTCCGGAGGTACCGTTGAGGCGTGCCCGGCAAGTGCCGTAGGTTCTTAGCATGACATTTAACATGCCGGGTATGAGTGGATCAGGCGAGACTTCAGGGGCGACCCCGCGGCGGCGCGGGGGAGTGCTTCTGCCGACTTTGATCATCCTCGGAGTGCTCGTACTTTCGTTCGTGCTGTTCACCGGCTTCTACACCGATTGGCTGTGGTTCCAGTCGGTGCAAAAGACCCAGGTGTTCACAACTTCCCTGGAAACCCGGGCGATCTTATTCTTCGCGTTCGGTACGACGATGGCTTTGATAATTATTTTGGTCATTTGGTGGGCGTGGCGCACGCGCCCGACATTTCGCGGCCTGACTCCAGATCAAGCCAGCCTGGAGCGTTACCGGCTCGGTATCGACCCCTATCGGCGGCGGGTGACGATCATCGCCGGCATCGGGGTGGGGCTCATGGCGGGGCTAGCCGCAGCGTCTGAGTGGGGCACCTACCTGCTCTGGCGCAATGCCACCGAGTTCGGCATCGTCGACCCCCAGTTCGGCTTGGATCTGTCCTTCTACACCTTCACCCTGCCCTTTATCCGCTTCCTCTTGGACTTCGGGTTCGCCGTTACCTTCTTATCGCTTGTCGCGGCGGTCGGGGTGCAGTTCCTTTATGGCGGCCTGCGGGTTCAGCCACGCGGTGACCGGGCCAGTGGGGCAGCCCAAGTGCAACTGTCGACGATCATCGCGGTCATCTTGCTTCTGAAGGCGGTTGCGTACTGGTTCGATCGTTACGCACTTGCCACCCAGAGTCAGGCATTGGTAAGCGGATTCACCGGGTTGAAATACACCGACGTCTATGCGGTTTTGCCCTCTTTGAACATTTTGACTTTCGTCGCGATCATTGTCGCCGTCCTCTTCATCGTGAATATATTTCGGCGCTCCTGGGTGCTCCCGATCCTAGGCCTTGGGTTGATGTTTTTAACAACTATCGTGGTTGGCGGCCTCTACCCGTTCTTCATTCAGCAATTCACCGTGCGGCCGAGTGAATTGGTCAAGGAGCAGCCATACATTGAGCGCAATATCGATGCGACCAGAGATGCGTATGGCATTACCGATGTAAGTGTTAATGATTACGAAGGCACGGTGGAGCCACCCACGGAGGCCGAAATTGTTGCCAGCAAGGGAACCTTGGAGAATATCCGACTGCTGGATCCAGCGGTTGTCTCGCCCACCTACAACCAGTTGCAGCAGATTCGTGGCTACTACTCCTTCAACAACAAGCTAGATGTTGATCGGTATGAATTTTCCTCGAAGCAACGCGGTGCAGTGGTAGCGGTACGCGAAATCAACCTCGCCGGAATCCCCGATGGCCAACGCAACTGGACAAATGATCGCGCTGTCTATACCCACGGATACGGTTTCGTCTCCGCGTACGACAACACAGCCTTGAGTAATGGGCAGCCCGATTTCTTCGAGAGCGATATTCCGTCCAAGGGTGATCTGCTCATCGATCAGCCACGCGTTTATTTCGGGGAGTTTTCACCCAGCTACAGCATCGTCGGCGCACCGGCTGGTTCGGAGCCGAGGGAATTGGATTACCCAGATGATGCCAGCCCGACGGGCCAAAAGACAAACACCTACCAGGGCTCCGGCGGCGTGCCGATGGGCTCGATTCTGGGCCGGTTGGTTTTCGCTACCAAGTTCCAGGACAGCAATATCTTGCTCTCGGATCTGGTTAACTCCGACTCACGCATCCTGTGGGATCGCGACCCGTTGACGCGGGTTGAGAAGGTGGCCCCCTGGCTGACCTTGGATCAAGATCCTTATCCGGTGGTTGCCAACGGTCGTATTCAGTGGGTTATTGATGCCTACACCACTTCAAATCAGTACCCGTACTCCAGTCGGGTTTCCCTTGCCGATGCAACAAGTGATTCATTCGGCTCGCGGTCCGTTCCGTCAGGGCTGCTTCCGCAAGATCAGTTGAACTACATGCGCAACTCGGTGAAGGCGGTTGTTGACGCCTACGACGGCACCGTGACCCTTTATGCTTGGGAGCCGGCCGATCCAGTACTGCAAACCTGGATGAAGGCGTTTCCGGGTGTCGTGAGTCCGGTCGCGGATATGTCAGCCGAGTTGATGGCTCATGTTCGCTATCCGCAGGACATCTTCAAGGTGCAACGGGTAATCCTGAGCCGCTATCACGTCACCGATCCGGCAACTTTCTATAACGGTACCGATGTCTGGATTGTGCCATTTGATCCAACGGTTTCTCCGGCGCAGGTGTTCCAGCCGCCGTATTACCTGACCCTGCAGATGCCAGATCAGACCGGGCCGGCATTCTCCTTGACCACGACCTTCGCGCCGCAACGGCGACAAACCTTGGCCGCATTCATGGCGGCCGACTCGGCGCCGGGCCCAGGCTACGGCAAGATCCGAGTACTCCAACTTCCGAGTAACACCACCATCCCGGGCCCGCAGCAGGTGCAGAACAACTTTGAGTCTGATCCGTTGGTGAGTTCGCAATTGTCCTTACTGCGCCGCGGGGGATCCGAAGTCGAGTTGGGCAACCTGTTGTCTTTGCCGTTTAACGGTGGCCTGCTCTACGTCGAGCCGGTCTATATCCGCGCCGCCACCGACGGCTATCCACTTCTTCGCAAAGTGCTAGTCGGCTACGGATCGAATGTCGCATTCGAGGACACCCTGACCGCTGCGCTCAACAAGGTTTTCGCGACTTCGCCAACGGCGAGCGTGGATCCGGTTCCCGATGATGGTTCCGGTGGCACGATCACCCCGACACCGACTCCGGCGCCATCGACACCGTCGTCGGGGGATCCGGCAACTGACCTAGCGTTCGCGATCGCCGACGCCCAAACGGCCTATGACGCCGGGCAGCGGGCGCTGGTCACCGGTGACTTCACGGCCTACGACGTGGCCCAAAAGCAGCTGGCCGCCGCGTTGCAGCGGGCGGCGGATGCGCAAGCGCTATTGAGCGGGGCGGCGCCAGTAGATGAAGTTGCACCTGCTGAGGCTGGAACGGAAAACCCCGCGGCGTAACCGCGGGGCCGGCTCAGCTGCAGCGCGATTGCCTGGGTGCGTCATGCTTGCCTGGTGGCGGATGACCTAATAGTCAGTAAGTCTGTGGTGATCCCGCAGGCTGAATTGATGTGGAAATTCACAAGGTCATCTGGCCCAGGTGGCCAAAGTGTGAACACCACCGACTCCAAGGCGCAGTTGATATTTGATGTTGTGAATTCCCGTGGGTTAAGTGACCACCTGCGTGCCCGCGCATTAGTCAGGCTGGAATCCAGATTGGTCGACGGATGCGTGGTGATTGCCGCGTCTGAGCATCGCTCGCAACTGCAAAATAGAAGGGCGGCCGAGCAGCGGTTAGTCGAGC
>SYJA01000030.1 GCA_005798555.1 Actinomycetota bacterium | reverse complement strand
GCACTAAATGCCAAGTATTGATGTGAATTCGCCAGTTAGTTCGGCGGCTTGTGATCGGTTGGCCCTTGGCGTGGGCCCGGTACGCCCGGGTGCGGGTGGTATCGGCGGCACCCTAAGCCCCTCTTCATTTGGGCGAGGCGTCCCCATTGTCGCGTGTTTTGCGGGTTCAGAAGAGTAAACAAAAGAGTCGTTGAGTGGTGAGTTGTTGCAAGAAGATCGAAGTCAATGTCAATCGGTGCGTGCAACGACTCACCACTCAACAGAAGTAAAGCAACAACTAATTTGGTATTTTTGACGTAAGGCCCAGCAACGGCACCCGGAGCAGGTATTAGTACGAGGGCTTATCCGGCTCGATCTGGGCAACCCAGGCGTTGATCCCGCCACCAACATGGATGGCATCGGTGAAGCCAGCCCCATGCACCACAGCGAGGGCCTCGGCAGACCTGCCACCGACCTTGCAGTAGAGCACGATCTGCTTATCGGCAGGCAGTGCGGCCAACGCTGATCCGTCCAGGAACTGGCCCTTGGGGATGAGCGAGGCACCGGGGATCTGCACGATCTCCCACTCCACCGGTTCGCGCACGTCAATGAGCGCGAAGTCGCGGGTGCCCTGGGCCCGCTCATCAAGCATGGCCTTTAGTTGCACGACCGAGATGGTGGAATCACGGGCGGCTTCGGCCGCCTCTTCGGAGATGGTGCCGCAGAACGCCTCGTAGTCGATCAGCTCGGTGACCGTTGGGTTAGCACCGCAGACTGCGCAGTTTGGATCCTTGCGGATCTTCACCTGCCGGTAGGTCATCTCGAGGGCGTCATAAATCATTAGGCGCCCGAGAAGGGGATCACCAATCCCCGCGAGCAACTTGATGGCCTCGGTGACCTGGATCGAACCGATGGATGCACACAGCACACCTAGCACCCCGCCTTCGGCGCAACTCGGCACCATGCCCGGCGGCGGCGGCTCCGGATAAAGGCACCGGTAGCAGGGGCCGTACTCGGCCCAGAACACCGACGCCTGACCGTCGAAGCGGTAGATCGAGCCCCACACATAAGGCTTGCCGAGCAGCACGCAGGCGTCGTTGACCAAGTAGCGGGTGGCGAAGTTGTCGGTGCCATCAACTATCAAGTCGTACTTGGCGAACAACTCCATCACGTTCGACGAGTCCAAGCGCTCTTGGTGCAGTTGCACATTTACATACGGGTTCGTCTTAAGCACCCGATCGCGCGCGCTCTCGGCCTTGGGCCGACCGATGTCCTTTTGGCTATGGATGATCTGGCGCTGCAGGTTTGACTCATCAACCACATCGAACTCAACGATGCCTAAGGTGCCGACACCGGCGGCGGCCAGATAGAGCAGGGCCGGGCTGCCAAGACCACCGGCACCAACACAGAGCACCTTTGCGTTCTTCAGGCGCTTTTGGCCCGCCATGCCGACATCGGGAATGATCAGGTGGCGGCTATAGCGACGCACCTCGTCGATCGTTAACTCGGTGGCTGGTTCAACTAGTGGGGGCGGCTGCATATCAGCACCCTAACTATTGGTATTCGGGGGCCAATTGGGCGCGCCCTGCAATAGCGAATCCGAGGCAAGACTTGGTTCCACACATCGCGGCCGGCGCCGCTGGGGTTGCTAAAGTCTTGATCCCGATGGGCCAGTAACCGTGATCTGACCTAGCATCACCAGATGAGTGGTGCTAGGTGGATGACTTGGCTGGCCGCGGTCGCAGTGTCGGGATCCCTTGGATTTTCCTCGCCCGCCGCGGCAGCGCCAGCAGATCCTGGCATCCCTGCGGCAATCGCACAGGTTTATGACGGGCGAGATCTTAGGATCCGGAAATACCTTGGCGGCACCTCGGCCTACACCCGCCATGCTGTCAGCTACGAAAGTGGTGACCTCACAATTACCGGCATCATGAACAAGCCGCGCGGAAAGGGACCGTTCCCGGTGGTGGTATTGGCCCATGGCTATATCGACCCGAAGGTGTATGTGACCGGACAGGGTTTTCGGCGGGAGCAGGATTGGCTTGCTCGAAATGGCTATCTTGCCTTTCATATTGATTACCGCAATCACGCCGGCTCGGATAAGGATCCGACAGCCGACACCTCAATGCGCCTGGGCTACGCGGCGGATGTAATTAATGCCGGGTTGGCGGTGCGCGAATCGGCACTGCCTTTCATCGACAATGAGCGTCTTGCGCTGCTCGGCCGCTCCATGGGCGGCGGGGTGGCCTTCCAGGCACTGGTAATTCGACCCGGGGTATTTGATGCCGCGATCACCTATGCGGCAACTAGTTCAAACACGGTGGATAATTTCAACAAGTGGCAGCGGTACAACAACTCACTCGCCCGCGCCATTATCGCCAAGTACGGGAGCCCAGAGGCGGCCCCTGAGGTCTGGCGGGCAATGTCCGCGCGCACCTATTTCGCTCGCGTGACCGAACCAATTCTCATGTTTCACGGCACCGCGGATGAAAGTTGCGACATCGCGTGGGCGCGGGCCACCGAGGCCGCCCTCACCGGGGCCGGCAAGGATGCCACCCTGGTGGAATACAAGAATGCCGGACACTACTTCTACGGCCCCTGGGGCAACACCATTAAACGGGTCGACCAATTTCTAAGTAAGCACCTCGGGGTCTAACGGCGCAAAGCGGGCAAGTGAGCCGCGGAGCCCCCTGACTACTCGTCGGTGCCCTCGATACAGGCAGCGCTGGAACCGAAGGAGTAATCCGTCTTGGCCATGCCACCGATGGCCGCGAATTACAAGTGCATTCGCCGCAATTATCGAAAAACTTATTCGGCGACCGGGCGGTCCGCATTGGAAGTGCCACCCTGGGCTACCAGGTTGCGCAGCACGCGAAGGGCCACCGACAAAGTCGCAAGATCGGTGTGCTCTTGATCCGATATCTCGCGCAAGGTGGCATGGGCTCGACCTAGGCCAGCTTGATGGGCTCCTTCCCAGATCGTAATGCGGGCGAGCGGATCCAACTGCGGGCTCGTTGACCTAATGACCCGGGCGGTTAAGGCGGAGATGACCCCGTAGAGGTCACTGCGCAGGGCCTGGCGGGCCAGGGCCGTCCAGCGGTCACCTCGCGGCAGGGCGGTAATCCGCAATAGGAGCTGATCTACGTCGTAGCGTTCGGAAATCGTGAAGTAGAGGGGTAGCACGCTGGCGACATCCTCGCCGGTGCGCCCGGAGATCTCGCGAATATCAAGCAGCGAGAAGGTGTCGATCACCCCGGCCGCGGTATATGCGAGATCCGCGGGCGCACCCGAGGCCAAAAAACGCCTGCTCAATGCCGACCAGCGATCGGCCTCGCTGCCCCGCAACGACTCGGGCACCTTGCTGGCGTAATCGCGCACGATGGGCGCGAATCTGGCGATCTGCTCAGCCACATCGATTGAGCTGCCGCGGGTCTGGAGGAACCAGCGGGTGGCACGATCAAGTAGCCGACGAATTTCTAGGTGGAGTTGGGTTTGCGCCGCCGCCGGGATCAAATTGTCTTGGGCATCGATCGCATCCATGAGTTGGGCAATGCCGAAAATCTCAATGGCCGCGGATGCCGCGCGAACTACATCAAGGGCCGTCGCGCCGGTCTCCTCCATCGCGCGAAAGACCAAGGTGATGCCACCGAGGTTGATGACGCGGTTGCAAGTCACGGTGCTGATGATCTGGGCGCGGAGTGGGTGGGTTGCCAGCTGCCTACCGAATTTCTCGGCAAGCAAGGCCGGGAAGTAGCGACGTACCGCGATCTCGAACCAGGGATCATCGGCCAAACCTGCATCGGTCAACTCAGCGGTCAACGAGATTTTCGCGTAAGCCAGCAGCACCGCCAGCTCAGGTGAAGTCAACCCTTCACCGGCCTGCTGCCGGGTCTGAAACTCCTGATCATCTGGCAGGTACTCAAGGGCCCGATTCAGCAACCCACGGCGTTCAAGATCCGCAATCATTCGCAGGTGCACACTGATCAGCGCCGCGGCTCCGGCGCGGGCATTGCCCAGGGCCACGTTCTGGCCGTAGTTATCGGCCAGTACCAGGGCCGCGACATCATCTGTCATGTCGGTGAGCAGCCGATTGCGCTCAACGACGCTCAATTCACCGGCCCGCACGAACTCGTCGAGTAAAATCTTGATATTGACCTCGTGGTCGGAGGTGTCAACGCCAGCGGAGTTATCGATGGCATCGGTGTTCAATCGAATACCCGATCTGGCGGCCTCGACCCGGCCCAGTTGGGTCAGACCCAGGTTGCCACCCTCACCAACGACCCGGCAGCGCAACTCATTGCCGTTCAGCCGCACCGGGTCATTGGCCTTGTCGCCCACATCAGCGTTGGTCTCGGTCTGGGCCTTCACATAAGTGCCGATACCGCCATTCCAGAGCAGATAAACGGGGGCAGCCAAGATAGCGCGCACCACCTCATTGGGTGTTAGTGAAATCCCCTCGCCCGCACCACCTTCGAAGCAGTCAATTCCAAGGGCCACACATGCCTGCGGAGATAACTTGATTGACTTCTCCGAGCGTGAATAGATACCGCCGCCAGCGGAGATCAGCTCGGCGTTGTAGTCGGCCCAGCTAGAACGCGGCAGTGCGAACAGCCGTTGCCGCTCGGTGAACGAAAGCACCGGATCTGGGTTTGGGTCAATGAATATGTCGCGATGGTCAAAGGCCGCAACTAATTTGATGTGGTCACTGAGCAGCATCCCGTTACCGAAAACATCGCCACCCATGTCACCGACGCCCACCACCGTGAAGTCTTGGATTTGGGTGTTCAGCCCCAAATCCCGAAAATGCCGTTTCACCGACTCCCAGGCACCGCGCGCGGT
>SYJA01000029.1 GCA_005798555.1 Actinomycetota bacterium | reverse complement strand
TCGACTAAGTCCAGTGATCCCATCAAGACCCGAAAATTGGTGCCGGCAGTTAATTCGCGTTGGGGGTTGGTTCGATACCTTGCCAAACCCGAACATTGTGATCGCCAACTCGGTGTTCAACCGCCTCGATCGTGGGGGAGAATGGGCGAATGAAGCGCCGTCGTCTTTGGATCAACCTTGCCCTGCTGCTCGCCATTCTCCTAGTCATAGTGGCAATTGTCGGGATTGCATTGCGCCCGCGGGAGACCCCGGCGCCCGCGCGCACGGCTACCGTTTCAACCGCATTGGTCACCGCAACTGTTACCGCGAGCGGCGCGGTTGAAAGCGCAGGCGACATCGACCTGTCGTTCACCACCCCGGGCATCGTCACGAGTATCTCGGTGGCAACTGGGGATCTAGTGAAACAGGGTCAGGTGCTCGCCACCACCGATCAGACAACCGCGACCCAACAGCTTGCAGCTGCGCAGGCGACTTTGTCGCAGGCACTTAGCTCGGCATCAACGTCGAGCGCTTCGGCGGCCAATGCCGGCGCCCAACTGAATTTGACGACTCAGGCGGCCGCGGCGTCAAATGACAGCTTGAAGGCGGCCGTGTTGCAGGCGCGGTCGAACTTGGCGGCGGCGGAGAGCCTGTGGGCCGACTCATGCGTGAACCCGGATGACCCGACCTGTCCCAACCCGGTGGCGGCCGAGACTATCCGTTCGGCGCAAAACGGCGTGAAGTCAGCGCAACTGAACTACGACTCCGCTGTTACGGCGGCTGCAAGCGCGGCGACGGCATATGACATTGCGGTAAATCAAGCGGCTGAGACTTTGACGCAAACCAAGGCCACCGGATCGACGACCTGCACCACATACGGATCCAGTTCGGTGAATTGCGCTACGGCGACCGGGACCACCCTTAGTGCACAACACGCTTACGACTCGGCGGTCAATGCTCGCACCCAAGGCAAGCAGGCCGATAACCAGACGGTGGAGAAGTCAGCGATGGCGCTGTCTACTGCCCAAGTGACGTTGCGCAAGGCGATTGCCGATCAGAGCAAATTGGGTTCGGATTCGGTACGGACGGCAAGGCAGGGCCTCACTAACGCTCTAAGTGCTCAGGAGAAAGGCCAGATCGCCAATGCGCAAGCCGTGCAAAACGCTCGCAATGCGCTGGCCAATGCGCAGGCGGCGGTCTCAAGCCTAGGCAGTGGCGACACCGCTAATGCGTCAACGGTGACCAAAGCCGCTATCGACTCGGCCAAAGCTGCGGTGGCAGTCGCCCAGCGGGCCGTGACTGACACCACGTTAGTAGCCCCGGTGGCCGGCACCATCGGTGAGTTGAACATCACTGTGGGGGAGATTTCTACCAGCGGCGTGACATCCCCGGGTGGCTCAGCGGCCATCACCCTGATCCCAGCCGGCGCATTCACCGCCGCCGCTGACTTCGCCGAGACCGATGCCGCGCAAGTGACGAAAGGTGATCCGGCGACCATCTACTTCCCGGCTCTATCGGGGCAGTCGGCGACGGGGGTAGTCACGAGTGTTGACCCGATGGCCTCGACTTCGGCATCGAGTAGTTTGGTCGTTTTCAATATCAAGGTGAGTATGAATTCGGTCCCTGCAGGGGTGCAGCCCGGGATGTCCGCAGCTATCTCAGTAACCACCGAGGAGTTAAAAGGCGTGCTTGCGATACCGCAAAGTGCAATCGCCACTATCGGTGACGTGAATACCGTCGAGGTGCTACAGCCCGACAACACCTCGATCACGACGTCGGTGACAGTCGGGCTCAAGGGTGATGCCTTAACCGAAATAATAAGTGGTGTCCAAGTGGGTCAAGTCTTAGTTATTCCGACCGGCCAGAATGGTACATCGCAGTTCCCGACGGGTGGCGTGCCCGGGGGTGGACCGTTGAGTCGACCCCGAAGCTGAAACCGATGACTCCGGTCCTGGATTTAGTCGATGTCACCAAGGTTTATGGTGACGGTGATGCTGTCGTTCGCGCACTCGATGGTGTCTCGCTCACCGTAAACACCGGCGACTACCTAGCCATCATGGGGGCCTCGGGGTCTGGCAAGTCAACACTGATGAACATCATCGGAGCCCTCGATATTGCAACGGCGGGGCAGTATCACCTTGATGGAATTGATATCAATACCTTGGATGAAGATGCCTTGTCGATTGTTAGAAACCGCAAAATCGGCTTCATCTTTCAGTCATTTAATCTCATCCCCCGAACGACCGCCCTCGCCAACGTCGAGCTACCCCTTGCCTACCGGGGGGTAAAACGTGGGGAGCGCCGCGACCGAGCAAAAGCGGCATTAACGGCCGTGGGGCTGAGTGACCGAATGCACCATCGGCCCAATGAACTCTCAGGTGGTCAGCAGCAACGGGTTGCGGTGGCGCGCGCCCTGGTGGCGCAACCCTCCTTGCTATTAGCCGATGAGCCAACCGGCAACCTGGATTCATGGGCCACTGCCGATGTCTTGAAACTGCTAGATCAGATGCACGATGAGGGCCGCACCATCGTCATGATCACCCATGAAAATGACGTCGCGCAACATGCCGATCGGGTTATCGTGCTAAGAGATGGCCGAATCGATGAGGATCGGCTGAACCGATGAACCTATTTGAGTCATTTCGCAGCGGGGTACAGTCGATTCTGGCAAATCGCCTTCGTTCCGGTCTGACGATGCTAGGCATCATGATCGGCGTAGCGGCCGTCATCGTCCTTGTCGCCTTCGGGCAAGGGGCTTCTAACTCCATCACCGGCAGCATCGAGGGGCTTGGCACCAACCTGATCACCGTTTTCCCCGGCACCGCCGGCGGCTCCCAAGCCGATGCCAATTTGGCGGTGAAGGACTTAACCGTTGACGATGCGGTGGCCCTGAATGATCAGGTACTCGCACCTGATATCAGCGCTGCCGCGCCAACCAAGCGCGCTCTGGTGTCGTGCACAGCCGGGACACTAAGTCACAGCACGGCAATGGTTGGTAGTTGGCCCGCCTATTTTGCGATCTCCAATTCGGAGGTGTCCGAAGGTGGCTACTTCACGAACTCGGATGAGTTAGATGGCCGCCGCGTGGCGGTAATCGGCAAGACCGTAGCCGACAACCTGTTCGATGAAGCCGACCCGATCGGCAAGGAGATGACGTGCAACGGCGTGCCATTTAGGGTGCTGGGAGTCCTGGTATCAAAGGGCGCCTCCGGGTTCGGCGATCAAGACGACACGATCATTGCCCCCCTCACCACGGTGCGTAATCACCTCACCGGTATCGGCAGCCTCGACACCATCGCGGTGCAGGCAGCGTCATCGCAGACGCAGGCGCAGGCCCAAGAGCAATTAACCGCCGTGCTGGATGCCCGCCATGATGTGGAGGCGGCTACCCGGGATTATCAGATCTTCAATCAGGCCAGCTTGTTGACCACCGTCAATCAGGCATTAGGTATCTTCACCGCATTGCTTGGCGCTGTCGCGGCTATCAGTTTGCTGGTTGGGGGTATTGGCATCACCAACATCATGTTGGTCTCGGTAACTGAACGCACACGAGAGATCGGCATCAGAAAAGCAATTGGCGCCAGCCGCCGGGTGATCTTGCTGCAGTTCCTGATTGAGTCCACCGTCCTGTCACTTATCGGGGCCTTCTTCGGGCTAGTGCTGGCCTTCCTTGTCACCCGAGTTGAGGTGGCAGGGATTCAACCGGCGATCGTCCCGGCATCGGTGCTGGGTGCCTTTGTTATCTCGGTCGGGATCGGCCTGTTCTTCGGCAGTTACCCGGCAAACCGCGCTGCATCACTTCGACCGATTGAAGCCCTGCGCCATGAGTAACCATGAATCAAGACGCGACAACGTGATAGGTGAAAACAATGAGTGACGAGAACCTAAACGAACTGCTGGCCCGGCGGGCTCCCAAGAAGCGGTCGAAGCTCACGACGACATTGATAGTCCTACTTATCTTGCTCATTGGTGTGTTCATCGGCCTCGCTTTAGGCACGGGCTCACCTGGGGGGCCAGCTGCTAGTGCAGCAGGAAGCCACGTGACCTTGGCCGCTAATAGCAGCAATATTGGCGAGTAAGGGCGAATTCATCGCAACCACCACCACGGACCGAACCGTTGTCGATGTAGGTTGAAATGACGGCAGCACGATCATCGGGATCGTGCCTGAACGCGACTTAGGCCGGGCACTTGCCGCGACCGCCGCGTCTGACATGTGCCGATCACCGACACCGGTGGCCTATTGCTCAAAACTCGACTACATAAACCTGGGTGGCTAGGACGTGTGGGCTACGGATGCACAAAGAGCAAGATTCCTCTTAGGCGCTAATCTTGGAGCATGGCTACATCACCCGTTTCGGGAATTGTCGCCATTGCCACACTCGCGTCCGTCGCAGTCGCCGGATCCCTTGCCGCACCTGCAATCGCGGCGCCGGCACCGATCGTCATCGCCTACGAAGGCCCGCTGACGGGAGCGCAGGCGAACAACGGCATAGACATGTATCGCGGTGTGAAGCTTGCTGTCGATCAGGTGAATGCCAAGGGCGGGGTGCTGGGCCGCAAAGTAGTTTTGATCAAGGCCGATGATCAGGCCAATCCGGATCTGGCCTTGACGGTGGCGCAGCAGGTAAAGGATGCGGGCGCGGTAGCGGTGGTGGGCCCTTTTAACTCCTCGGTGGGCGTGGTCAACCTGCCTTTCTACATTGCCAATGGCATCACCCCGGTGCAGATGACCTCGACGAATGACACCTCCGGCGAAGGCGTGACGGTGCAGCCGAAGAACAGCCAGATCTCACCCGTTGAGGTCACCTATATGTCGAAGTTGAGTGGCTGCCCCAAGGTGGTCATGCTGGTCGACCCATCCACGTACACGCAGGGCATGGCGAATCGCACCGGGGCGGCGATGATGTGCGGCGACGGCGTGCCGGTTGCCAGCATTCCGATAACCGAAGGACTGCCCAGCTACACCGCGCAGGTGGCCGAGGCCTTGGCCCTCAAACCCGACATCTTGTACGTCAGCACCTACTACCCCGAAGGTAGCAAGATCGCCCAAGCGATTACCGCGGCCAAGACCAAGGTAAGTTGCCTGATGAATCTGGCAAATGTTGACCCGGCATTGGTAACGGAGGCTGGGATTCCCGCATCGCAACGCTGCGTGTTCAGCGGTATTCCGGCGGCCGGTCAAATGCCGGACGCGTCCAGCTATGTGAAGGCGTACCGCGCCAAGTTCAACGCCACCCCCGGGGTGTGGGGAACTTTCACCTACGACTCCGCCAATATCTTGTTTGCCGCGATGACCAAGTCCGGCACGACAACTTATGGGCCGGTGCTGAAGAAACTTCTTAAGACCAAGGATTACGCGGGCCAAACCGGGCCAATAACAATCAACCCGGATAACGGCAATCGTAAGAATGTGCCGGTGTACATCCTCAAGGTTGGCAAGAAGGGCGCTTTCGTAATCGACACTGCTGCGATGGCTCCGGCGGTAGCTGACTAATCCCGGCCGGGTGGTGCCAATGGAGTTATGCGTCCATCACAAAGTGATGACGCTTACCCCAGGGTTTGTTGCATTGCCGAGCCCGGCGAGGGCAGCCGCGGCCTCTGCTAGGCCGAGGGTGCTAGTCACTAGGTGCTGCGGGTTCAAGGTGCCGGTGGCGATCATTTCCAGCATGGCCGGGTAATCGCGCGCCGACATCCCGTGCGAACCCAGAATTTGCAACTCCCGGCCGATCACCAAGTGCATAGGCACCGTTGCGCGATCACCGATCTCAGCCGGAGGTAGCAGTCCGACCTGCACATGACGACCCCGAGGCTTAAGTGTTGCGACTGCGGCGCGTGCGGTCTCGATGCTGCCGAGGGCATCGAGGGTGACGTCAGCGCCACCAGTTAGCAGCTCTCGAATGGTCTGTTCGACCGAATGCTCGCCCGCACTGTTCACCACGTACCGAGCGCCAAACTCAGTTGCCATGTTCAATGCGGCAGCCGACATATCGACCGCCGTGACTTCGGCGCCCAGTGCGGCGGCAATCATCACCGCCGATAGTCCAACCCCACCGCAGCCGAGCACCACCACCTGCTCACCTGGTTGCACCCGCCCGATGAGGGTGACTGCTCGAAAGGCAGTGGCGAAGCGGCAGCCCAACCCCGCGGCGGCTGCCATCGTGACATCGTCAGGTAATGCAACCAAATTGAAATCGGCGTTCGGGATGGCAACGAACTGCGCGAATGACCCGGGGCCACTAAAGCCCGGCTGCCATTGCGCGGCGCACACCTGTGCGTTGCCACTGCGGCACTCGCTGCAGGTGCCGCACCCGCAGACGAATGGCACCGTTACTCGGTCCCCGGCCTGCCAGTTAGCAATGCCGTCGCCCACCTGCGCGATGGTGCCGGCGAATTCGTGGCCGGGCACATGGGGTAGGGTCTGGATTTCCGAATCATGGCCCTGCCAGCCGTGCCAATCACTTCGGCACAATCCGGTGGCTGCAACGGCGATGACCACCCCATTGGCGGGTGCAATTGGGTCGGCGCGTTCGGTTAGATAGGGCATCAGCCCAAAGGCGTCGTACTGCACGGCTAGCACACCGGCAGCATAGGTCAACCCTTCTCGGCGACGGCCTCTCTTTAGGCAGGCATTGGCTGTATCCCATTCGCAATTAGGGCCTGCACCCCGGCTGCGTCAACGCTGGTGCCGGTGTATTTTGCGGCATTGGCGATGACTTTGGCCTTTTCTTCGGCCTGCTTATCAGCCGGCTTGGCTTCGACCTCGCCCCACTGCCGAAACAACTCCCACGCGAGCTCGCGTTGCCGCAGGGCTGCATTCACCCGAGCCATCTGCTCGGCGGTCGCCGGCAACTGCCAGGTTTCGCTGATGGCTTCAGGCAGTATCAAGCGGTAATCGTGACCGCCTTCGGCAAAGACGCCGGGGGTTGGGGTCAAGGCGTTGAGCATGTCGAGAAAAGTCATCATGAAGGTGGTGACCGGCATCCACGTGGTGCCCTTGGGCGCGCCGAATGGGCGCGTGGCATTTGGGCCGAGCCAGTCGGGTTTGCGCCAGACCACCTGCGACCCGAATTTCGGGATCGGGTCGTCGCCGTTTTGTAGCAATAGGTAACGCACCTGAGCGCGCTCCTTTTGCGGTAACGCCTTCCAGTCCATTAACGAGCGCGGCAGGTAAGCAGCACCGGGGCCAACCGCGGGGACTTCGGTGATTGTTCGTTCCCCCCAGATTTGGCGCCGCCAGATCGTTGAGGCCGGGGTGCCGATCCACAGAGCGGCATCGATTCCGGTGCCCTCGAGGCCAAAGAGCCCGGTACCGCGGTACACCTCCTCACTGACTTGCGAACCTAGGCTCTCACCGAATAGGAAGAACTTCGGTCGCTTCGACTTGGGCATTGCCAATAGGCGTTGGACGATGCCGGCAATAACCATCGAGGTTTGGGCACTACCGGTTGGCACGCGCGTTAACGACAGCGCAGATGGGAGCACCGAATACTGGATAGCCGCCGATGCACAGTCACCATGGGTGAGGTACTCGAAGGTTTCAGTCGCGACGTAATTTACGTAACCAGACCCGGTAGGAGAGAAGAGCGCGAAGGCTTTGCGTTCGAGCGCTTTGGTGCGATCAATCTCGGCGAGCAAGATCTCCACCCGGTCTTGGTCTGAGTGCGCAATCTCAAGGGATCCGTAGACCCGGATCGGCTGCTTTGCCCCCGTGCTACCCATCACGGCTTCGATACTGCTCGGTGGGAGCGCCATGCTGAGCCAGCGCGCGCCCTCGCGGGTTTGCTTTGTC
Source organism: Actinomycetota bacterium (assembly GCA_005798555.1). GTDB lineage: Bacteria > Actinomycetota > Actinomycetes > S36-B12 > S36-B12. The sequence goes on along the minus strand of SYJA01000029.1, from coordinate 30,084 downwards.
CAATCCAGGCCAGATGCGGGTGAACCGGTGACTTCAGGGGTCGAAGGAGGTGTGGTGAGGGCAGCGTCGAGTGCGCCGCCGCCCTTGCTCAGCATTGTTGAGGCCTTCGAAACGGCGAACCAGCCGACGCCCAAGGTGATGCCGGCACTTGTCATCCGCCCGAGCATGCGGTGATCATGTGCTTCGCCGCCCAGCAGATAGGTGGCAGCGCGACTGGTCGCCGATGTCAGCGCTGACTCAGCCTTAGCCAGCCCGAATGTCGCAAGCCCTACCGCAGCCCCGATCGCTATTGCCTTCCGCGGGGATACCTCGCGGACTACGTCTTCCCAAAAGTGGGCACCTTCGCGCTCGGTGCCGCCATCGAAATCATCAGGCAGCAATGAACCGGGAGCACTCTTCCACGGCTGGGTACTTGCCCATGACCCCAAACCCACGATAGCGGCGGCGGCCAAGCTGGCGCCGCGGTCGCGATTGCCGTTTGCACCTGGGGTCAGGTCCGAGGCCGCACTGGCGATTGCTGTAGTAACCGCGGTTTGAGCAAGTAGGCGTACGACGGCGCGCTGCGAAGATTCATGCTCGCGCCAGGCCAGCGCCACCGCAGCACCTGCTGCCAGTGCGCCAACCGAGCCGGCGACAAGTAGGCGTGCGGTGGAGGTGGGGGCTTCGGATTTGGAAAAGCGTGACGCAATTGCCGAGATGGTCGCACTGCCAGCACTGATGACGCCGTAGGCCATCGCTGCCGTGGTGCCGGTGATGACCGCCTGATCGGTGGAGCCGCGGGTAAGCAAGTTCGGCTGGTAGGAGCGACCGACCGCGTAGGCGGTGCCCAATAGGCCGGCGCGCGCTGCATGATCCATCGTGACCTCCTAGGGCGGACCCCAAGATTAGCCCCACTTGGATCGGCGGGGTGCCGGGTAGGGCATGGCTGGCTAGGGTCAGCCCAGGAAACCTGGCTCCAGACCGGTCCAGGATTCCCGATGCACTGCGCCGGCCGACGAGACCCCTTGGCAATCGACTTACTCGGGCCAACGCGAATGGACGCCCTCGTGGGCAACCTGGCCCAATGGCGGCCGGGGTGGTTGGGTCTGCGGTCGTACCTTCGTGTGGGCCCGTGCCACCTCCCCGGCACCGCAAGTCAGCTCTCCGGCACCTTGGGCCACCGCCGGGTGCACGTTGTTCAACGTCATGGGGAATTACGTCAACTACCTCGGTGGCTGGTGGCTGGCTGCGGGTGCCACCATCTACAACGATGCGGACTGCGTCGCGAATGCGGGGTTAACGGGCCTGAATGTGGTCTTCGCTGCGAACGCATCCGAGGCGGACGCCAAGTGTGAGGCCATCTGGCCTGGTACACGGTCTTCCAACCCGGGAGGGTTGGTGGGTGGCAACTATTCGTGTGTTGTTTAGCCACTCCGGCAGGAACTTGCGTTGTGAAGGCCGATGTACGGTTATTCGCCATAGTCGAGGAGCACTTACGTCTCGACGAGCGCTCTTAAAGAAGCTTGGCATGCTTTGACGCTGTCGAGTGGGTGAGATACCTGCCACCACAGCGGGTGATGCCAGAACACCTCTATCTGACCGCCTAGAAGCTGCGAGAGGTACGCAACTTCTCACAGGGTTGCTCTAGTGGTAGCGAGGAAGAACGGTCCCACCACGGTGGAAGGATTCTCTGCTGTGGCTCCGGGCAGAATCGAACTGCCGACACAAGGTTTAGGAAACTTTGGTTCTTTGATACCAAAGGTCGGTGCTGCTGCGGTGCTCGCGGATTGCTGTTGCCTCGTATCTGGTAATCGGACGATCCGTGGGTCGGGGGATTACCCCGCCGGTCCACTGCCTTGATGCATCGAGAACTTCTTGCATCTGCTCGGCGTACGGCTGCCAGTCGGTAGCGAGGTGCCAGAACCCACCAACTTTGGTGCGCGAAGCAAGTAGCGCGGCATTAGCCGGTGTGACAAGGCGCCGTTTGCGGTGCCGGGCTTTTGGCCATGGGTCTGGGAAGAAAGTTCTGATGCCCGCGAGGGCGGATTCAGGCAGCATCTGGTCGGCTACGACAAGGCCATCTCCGGCAATGGCGCGAATATTTGTCAGACGCTTTTCGCGGGCGCGAAACAGCAGGTCGCCGATCCCGGGAGTGTGAACATCAACCGCAAGAATCCCAAGACCTGGTGCAGTTGCGGCCATCGTGATGGTTGCCGATCCGGTACCGAAGCCAATTTCAAGAAGCACCGGCAACCCGCCGAACACCTCTCCGAGGTCGAGCAGGTCGTCACTCGCGGGCAGCAGCAAACCGTCCGTGTCTCCAATGGCAGCGGCTTGGCGCTTGGAGACGCGGCCGCGCCGCGGAAGGTAGGTGCGGACCGTCACGAACTTGTCGCGAACTTCAGTTGCCGGTATGAACGCGCAGGGCGAATGCGCTGTTGATGCGGTAGCGCCTATCGGTTTCGATCCGCCACGCTGATTGGCGGCCGCGGACGCGAAACTGCCAAGTTTCCAAGCCGTCTTTGGCTTCGGGATCTGCGGTCTGGTCGCCAATTTTTGGTTCACCTATTAAGGCGGTGTCTTCATCTATGCCGACGACGTAGGTGCCGGGGGCGACAAGGGGTCGCATCGCGAAATCTGGCACCCACTTGGTGTAGCGGTCAAAGTGCGGCAAGACTCGAATATCTGGAATGATGCCGAGTCCATCGACGCCACCGGCCCGCGGATGTCGAAAATCGGGTACGTACCCACCAAGGGCCATGGCCCCGGCGCTGCAGCCGGCGAGCGATGCGCCTTGGCGCCACTCGCGCTCGATCACCTGCCAAACCAAGGTGCCCACCAAGGTGCGGGCAAGGAACCCCGGGTTACCGCCAGAAAGGTAAATCAGGCCGGCACCGTCAAGCAGGGTGGCCCACTTGGGATCGTTGGCGTCCTCCCTGGTGCGCACGTCGATGATGACCTGCTCAACGCCGAGGCGTTGTGCGGCCTGTGCCCCAAGGCGGTGCCAGTTATCGAGTGACCGTTGACCCTCCGGGGCCGCCGCGGTGGCCAGTTGCACATAGCGCGCGGGACGGTTTTGGAGTAGCCACTCCTCGACCTCCTGCATTACCGGTAGGTACTCGCCACTGCCAACCAGCGCGAGTCGTCCGGCACTGGTCATGGGCGCAGCCTACGGCCGTGTGCATCGGTAGATCTTGGGTGGGAGGATGTGGGGGTGAGCCCGGTACTGCAGGAAATCGATCTTGCGGTAATCGGCATGACCTGCACTTCTTGCGCCCAGCGGATCCAGGGTCAACTGAATCAACTCCCAGGGGTAACCGCGAGCGTCAACTATGCAACCGAATCCGCGCATATTGATTTCACCGGGCAATACCTGGCCACTGATTTCGTCCGAGCAATAAAAGAAGCGGGTTACGACGCGCTAGTACCGGAGCAGCAAAGTGATGTGGACGAAGCAATAGCCAAAGATGCAATTTACATCCGCCGGCATTTTTGGTTTTCTTTAGCATTTGCAATTCCGGTGGTGCTGCTCTCGATGATCGCGAGTTTGCAATTCGATGGCTGGCAGTGGGTGCTGCTCGCGCTCACGACCCCCGTGGTGGTTTGGGGAGCGTGGCCATTTCACAAAGTGGCCTGGCTGAACCTGCGCCATGGCGCCGCGAATATGGACACCTTGATTAGTTTGGGCACCTGGGCCGCTTATCTCTGGAGTGTTTGGGCACTGCTACTGGGTGGGTCAGGTGCACTTACCTATCGGGCCACCCATTCGCTATTTGTTGGGGCGATGGCTGATATGGGTCAGCCACCAGCCTTGTATTTCGAGGTGGCGGCGGCGCTTCCGGTTTTCGTGCTGGCTGGGCGCTGGTTTGAGTCTCGGGCGAAACGCACTTCGAGTGCGGCGATGCGTGAATTGTTGTCACTGCGCCTTGACCGCGCGACAGTGCTGCGCAATGGGGTTGAAACCGAGGTACCACTTGCTGAATTGCTGGTGTCCGACACCTTCATCACCAAGCCAGGTGAGCGGATAGCAACCGACGGCGAAGTCATTGAGGGCGAGAGCTCGGTGGATGAATCACTGCTGACCGGTGAGTCCATTCCAATCTGGGTTGGCCCGGGATCGGTGGTGGTTGGGGCCACCGTGAACCTGGACGGGCGATTACTCATTCGCGCCACGGGGGTGGGCGAGCAAACCAAGTTAGCGCAAATCGCGCGGCTGGTGGTTGCCGCGCAGACGGGTAAGGCGCCGATCCAGCGGCTGGCTGATCGAATTGCCGCGGTTTTCGTCCCGATCGTCCTGGGCTTAGCGCTGTTAACTCTTGTTGCCTGGCTCGTTATTACCGCTGACGCGCAGGCGGCCTTTGCGGCGGCGGTAGCCGTGGTGATCATTGCCTGCCCGTGCGCACTCGGCCTGGCCACCCCGATCGCGCTGCTAGTCGGCACCGGACGCGGGGCGCAGCTCGGTATCGTGCTGCGCGGTCCGCAAACCTTGGAGCAAAGCCGCCGCATTGATGCCATGGTGCTGGATAAGACCGGCACGATCACCACCGGCGTGATGGCTGTGCAAAGTGTGACGGTGGCACCCGGTCAAGATCGCGTTGAGATACTTAATTTGGCCGCGCGAGTTGAGTCCTATAGTGAGCATCCGTTGGCGCGAGCGATAGTCACTGCTGCGGGCACCTCGGTTGCGGTCACAGCCGTCATCGGATTCCGCAATTCACCGGGCCGGGGGGCAACCGCGACAGTGGCCGAGAGGCTGATTCGCGTTGGCCGGCCAGCTTGGGTGCTTGAACAGCTAAATCACTCGGGGGCCGCATGGTTCGATGCGGCTATCCGTGCGGCGGCTACAACTGGATCAGCGGTGGTCGCTATTGCAGGAGACGACGAACTCCTGGCGGTGATAGCCCTCGCCGACACCGTGCGCCCGACGAGTAGGCGAGCCGTTGCCGAGCTCCGGGCACTGGGTATCTCGTTAACAATGCTCAGCGGTGATTCGCTCGCCGTGGCAAAGCAGGTTGCTGCCGAAGTGGGCATCGATGACATCGTCGCCGACGTGCATCCCGAGGACAAGGTGGCAGCGGTACGCACGGCCCAGCAATCCGGCAGGGTGGTCGCGATGGTAGGCGATGGCGTCAATGATGCCGCGGCGTTGGTGCAGGCGGATCTTGGTATCGCGATGAGCGCAGGATCAGATGTCGCCATCGAAGCCAGTGACATCACCTTGGTGCGAAATGACCTGCTGGCTGCGGTTGATTCGATTCGACTTGCGCGGCGCACCCTTCGCATCATCAAGGGGAATCTGTTCTGGGCCTTCGCTTATAACGTTGCGATGATTCCGCTGGCGGCAGTTGGCTTACTTAACCCGCTGCTTGCCGGGGCCGCGATGGCCTTCTCGTCGGTATTTGTGGTCGCAAACTCGCTAAGGCTGCGCAGTTTCAAGTCGCTAAGCGGCATGGCTTCCTGAGCAACATGAGCTTTGACTTGCTTCGCGGGGCCAATCTTGATGAGTTGCATCAGCGGACAAGTGCCAAGTGGCGGTTTTATGACCCCGATGTCATTCCGGCGTGGATTGCCGAAATGGACTACCCACTGGCACCAGCAATAGCCGAGACCTTGCATGCGGCCGTTGACAGGTCTGATACCGGCTACCGATGGGTAGGTGAACTACCCGAGGCCCTCGCGTGTTTCGCCGCTGACACTTGGGGCTGGCGGCTGGACCCTGCGCAAGTCATCGTGTTACCGGATGTGCTGACGTGCATGGCCCAGGCCATCACGCACTTCAGCCGGCCAGGTGATGGGGTGGTAATCAATACTCCTGTCTACCCACCGTTTTTCACCACGGTGCGCGATATCGCCCAGCGCACCCTCGTTGAGGTGCCATTGCTGCGCACTGAGCTTGGCCGGTATGACTATGACGTTGCTTCAATGGAAGAGGCATTTGCCAGGAAAGATGTGACCGTCTACTTGCTTTGCAGTCCGCATAATCCAACCGGCTCAGTGCCAAGTCACGAGACACTCATGGCAATTGCTGACGCAGCGCAACGGCACGGGGTGAGTGTTATTGCGGATGAGATACATGCTCCGCTAACTCACCCCGGGGTTACGCACACTCCATTTCTTTCGATTGCTCCAGGCGGCCTGAGTGCCATCTCGCTTATTTCTGCATCAAAGGCATGGAATATCGCTGGGTTGAAATGTGCGCAGATAGTTGCGGCAGATGAGGAAGTTTTGAGTAAGCTGCAAACGAGCATTCCGCTCGAAGTGACCTACGGCACCGGCCATTTTGGGGTCCTTGCATCAATTGCCGCCTACCGCGACAGTGTGCCGTGGCTGGATGAGGTGCGGGCGTTGATCGCCAGCAACTCAGAGCTCTTGCGGGAAATGCTGGCCCGGCAATTACCAGAAGTTGGCTTTGCGCCCCCGTCAGCTTCATATCTGGCTTGGCTGGATTTCGGCGCCTACGAACTTGGTGATGATCCGGCGGCGTATTTCGCGGAGCGGGCCAAGGTTGGCCTGAGCCCAGGGCCGAGTTTTGGTGAGCTTGGCCTGAAGTGCGCCCGATTGAATTTCGGCACCGCACCGCAAATCCTGGGCGAGATCGTAAACCGAGTGGCCATGTCGATTGACGGTGCGTCAAACTAGCAACGTACTGTAAGCACGTGCAACTTCCGGCCTTAGGCCCGCGTGCTTTAGTTGCAGTGGGTGCCACCGTCCTGGCTTTGGCGGTGCTACCCGTGGCTCAGGCGAAGCCAGATACCAGTGGGGCTGGCTCGCGGGTTGCCATCGGTGATTCGGTGATGCTGGGGGCCAAGTGGAACCTGCTGAACCGGCAGGACTTCACCTTGGTCGACGCCGCGGTGAGCCGGCAGGCGGTCACCGGGCCGGCGTTACTTGATGGCCTCGGCGAGGCACTTCCGACGAATGTCATCGTGCACTTAGGAACGAACGGGTCGTATCCGCTGAGAACTTGTAAGAAATTAGTCAAAGCGGCAGGTCCGACCCGCAAGGTGTTTTTGATGACCTTGAAAGTGCCACGCTTGTGGGAGCCGATAAACAACGAGATGCTGCACGCGTGCGCTAGGGCCTTCCCGGCCGACCCGGTGCACCTGGTCGACTGGAATTGGGCGGCCAGCCGCCACGAGGAAAAGTGGCTCTATGACGACGGGGTGCACCTGCGCCCGGCCGGCGCCCGGGCATTTGCCCGGATCATTAATGCGGCCATTGCCAAGGCTTACCCACCTGTCACTACCGCCCCACCTACCCCTGTGCAGTTGGTCACAAGTCCTCGATTTGAGGCCCAGATGGTCAACATGGGGATTATTCAGGCAGCATGATGGGACAGTAAGAGTGGTCGTTCCGCGCGTCTAAGTTGGAGTTCTGTATGTCGATCCCAGGCCTAGTGAATCCGCCGACCAAGAATAAACAGCTTCGCGAGTGGGTTGAAGAGATGGCTGCGCTGGCTAAGCCAGATCGCGTCGAGTGGTGCGACGGCTCCGATGCCGAATGGGATCGCCTCACAAAGTTAATGGTGTCCTCCGGCACGATGATTCAGCTCAATCCAAAGATCCGCCCGAATTCATTCCTGGCCCGTTCTAGCCCAAGTGATGTTGCGCGCGTCGAAGACCGCACGTTTATTTGCTCAGAGCGCGAAATTGATGCCGGCCCGACGAACAACTGGTCAGAGCCGTCAGCGATGCGCGCGAAACTACGTGGGCTATTTGACGGATCAATGCGCGGTCGCACGATGTATGTGGTGCCGTTTTCGATGGGCCCGCTGGGCTCGCGAATATCGCAACTGGGCGTAGAGATAACCGACTCGCCATATGTCGTGGTCAACATGCGCATCATGACCCGCATGGGGCAGGCGGCGCTCGATCAAATTGGTGAACATGGCGAGTTCGTGCCGGCCGTTCATAGCGTCGGGTATCCACTAGTTGATGCTGCAGGTGCGGCTCGGGATGAAGTTCAGTGGCCTTGCAACGATGAGAAATATATCGTGCACTTCCCGGAGACCCGGGAAATCTGGTCCTACGGTTCCGGGTACGGCGGTAACGCGCTGCTCGGCAAGAAGTGCTTCGCTTTGCGTATCGCTTCGGCGATGGCGCGCGATGAAGGCTGGCTCGCCGAGCACATGCTTATTTTGAAATTGACGTCGCCAAGCAATCACGTGCATTACGTCACCGCGGCATTTCCATCCGCATGTGGTAAGACCAATCTGGCCATGCTCGTACCGACGATTCCGAACTGGAAAGTCGAGACTGTCGGCGACGACATCGCCTGGATGCGCTTTGGTGACGACGGCCGCCTTTATGCCATCAACCCGGAGGCCGGATTCTTCGGTGTGGCGCCAGGCACCGGGATGGATACCAACGCGAACGCGATCAGGTCACTTGATGCCAACTGCATTTTCACCAACGTCGCCCTGACCGACGACGGTGATATCTGGTGGGAGGGGTTAACTCCGAATGCGCCCGCGCATCTCATCGACTGGAAGGGCCAAGACTGGACCCCGGGTTCAGGTGAACTCTCAAGTCATCCCAATGCGCGCTTTACCGCGCCGGCCGGGCAGTGCCCATCCATCGCCCCGAATTGGCAGGACCCAGCAGGTGTTCCAATTGACGCCATCTTGTTTGGGGGGCGGCGGGCGACCAATGTGCCACTTGTTACCGAGTCCTTCGACTGGGAGCACGGGGTTTTCATGGGTTCGAGCGTCTCGAGCGAAACCACGGCGGCGGCGGTGGGAGCAGTCGGTGAACTTCGCCGAGACCCCTTTGCGATGCTGCCGTTCTGCGGCTACAACATGGCCGACTACTGGGGCCACTGGTTGGCGGTTGGCGGGTTCACCGATGCCGCCAAGTTACCGAAGATCTACGCGGTGAACTGGTTCCGCAAGGATGCCAACGGCAAGTTCCTGTGGCCCGGGTTCGGCGAGAACTCCCGGGTGCTGGAGTGGATCATCCAACGCCTTGATGGCGAAACCCAAGCGGTCGAGACGCCGATCGGGCGCATCCCAGCTCCAGGTGCCCTTAACTTTGACGGCCTTGATATCTCCGACGAGCAAGTTGCCGAACTATTCGCCATCGACAGGGCATCGTGGCTGGCGGAGTCAGATCTAACCGCGGCGTACTACGACAAGTTCGGCGACCGAATTCCCGCAGCGCTGCGCGGTCAATTGGCGGCACTTCGGGAACGACTTAGTTGATTAGTTGGTCCGACAGGGTCGCGACCAAGACGGCCTTGATTGAGTGCATTCGATTCTCGGCTTGGTCAAATACAATGCTGGCCGCAGAGTTGAACACTTGATCGGAAACCTCAACACCGTCAGTCAAGCCAAAGCGGTCGGCAACCTCGCGCCCGATCACCGTATTTTGGTCGTGATAGGCGGGTAGGCAGTGCATGAACTTGATGTTTGGGTTACCGGTGAGGCCCAGCAGCGCAGAATCGACCCGATAGGGCTTTAGTGCCGCCACGCGCAGGTCCCAGGTCTCCGCACTTTCGCCCATAGATACCCAGATATCGGTGTGCACGAAGTCAACGCCATTGAGTCCGTCGGCGGGATCCTCGGTGATGACGATATTCGCGCCACTTTGGCTTGCGCGCACTTGGGCGAGTTCTTGCACGGATGGTTCGGGCCAGAGTGATTTCGGTGCCACTATGCGCACATCGGCTCCCATGATGGCGCCCATCACCAACAGTGAGTTACCCATGTTGCTGCGGGCGTCACCAACGTATGCGTACTTAAACCGGTCGCTGCTGGAGTGCTCGCGCATAGTCAGGAAGTCAGCAAGCATTTGGGTCGGGTGCCACTCATCGGTGAGCCCGTTATAGACCGGGACGTCGGCGAAGGCTGCAAGCTCCTCAACAATCTCCTGCCCCTGGCCGCGGTACTCGATTCCGTCAAAAATCCGGGATAGAACTCGGGCGGTATCGGCTATCGACTCCTTGTGGCCGATCTGGGAGGACGCGTGGTCAAGGACGGTGACATCACCACCTTGCTCGCGCATTGCGACCTCGAAGGCAATTCGAGTACGGGTTGATGATTTGGCGAAGATCAGGGCGAGTTGCTTGCCGATAAGGCGCTGGGCCCCGGTCCCCGCCCGCCGTTCGGCCTTGAGGTCAGCGGCCAGGGTCAGCAGCGAACCTAGCTCCGCGGCGGTGAAATCAGACTCCTTGAGGAAGTCGCGTCCAAATAACGTCACCCGCGAACGTTACTCCGCGGCCGGTTGCTGGAAAAGCAGCGGCTTGCTACCTGGCTAGCCCAAGGGCTTGCGGGGAGATCGCCTCGGCGATTTCGGCGGCCGCCGCCCGAGCTCCCTCACCACGTCGGCGCGGATATTGGCGCACATCAAGGCGGCTGTAGATCCGCTCGCGATCCTCTTCTGACAGCCCGCCCCAGACCCCGTACGACTCCCGAGCGCGGACGGCATAGTCGGCGCACTCCATTCGCACCGGGCACTGCATGCAGATGACTTTGGCCGCCCGTTCGCGGCGCTTGCGGGCGGAACCGCGCTCATTTTGTGGGTGGAAGAACAAGAGTGGATCGGCCTCCCGGCAGGACCCGTGGTCGCTCCAGTTCCAGGTGGCGTCGGTTGGCACTTGGGCCAGTGGTTGTTGAGGCATGCCCGTAAGGTACGAGATTCGAGCGGGGGAAGGATAAGGCCTAAAGTCCCGTGATGGCGGGTCGAAGGCAGCCTAATTTTGGCGGGGCCTGGCCGCCGTAGACTACCGCCATGAGCGCGTTAAACCCGAATGCCACGAATCTGGAGGCTTCGTCCCCCTTGGAATCCCCGGGCCTGTCGGGGGGCACCTTGCTCGAGGAGCGGACCGAATCGACCGATGACGGTGACCACGAGCGCTTCGCCCATTATGTGGAGAAGAGCAAGATCGTCGAGAGTGCGGTGACCGGAACTCCGGTCAAGGCCCTTTGTGGCAAAACCTGGATCCCGAACCGCGATCCATCTCGGTTCCCGATCTGCCCGGACTGCGAGAAAATCCACGCCGGACTGGCCCGCGGCGGCAAACCAAGCCGAGATTCCTAACGACCGCCTGCTGACCGCTCGGAGCTTATGACGAAGACCGAATCTCTCGACGGCCTACTTGGCCAGGATCGACGTAATTTCACCTTCGGCATCGTTTCGGTGATGACCTTGGTGGGTTTCGAAGCCTGGGCGACCGCAACCGCCATGCCCGCGATGGCGCGTGACCTAGATGCGCTGAGCGGTTACACCTGGGCGTTTAATGCCTACATCGTGGCCTCGCTATTGGCGATGGTGATCGCTGGTCTGCGATGCGATGAGCGCGGGCCGCGAGGCTCGCTCGTCGGTGGTGTTCTTGCGTTAGCAGCCGGCTCGCTAGTGGCCGGGTTCGCGCCGAATTACTTGGTGCTTGTCTCCGGTCGCGCATTGCAGGGGGTCGGTGGCGGAGCGATCATTGTCGCGGTCTACGTGCTGATTGCCCGCGCATATCCAGAGTCACTGCGCCCCAAGGCGTTCTTGCTTCTTTCAACCTCGTGGGTTGTGCCTTCGCTGGTGGGTCCCGTGATCGCCGGGTGGCTAACCGACAACATTGGTTGGCGGGCGGTCTTTTGGTCGGTCCCCTTTTTCGTGATTCCGCCGCTATTGCTGATGCTACCGAGAATGGGTGCCTATCAAGGTGGCACACCCAGTACTGCCTTTGCTAGCCGGGCTGTTGCTGGCATCGTCGCGACGGTTGGGCTGGTGGCGATTCAAGATGGCCTGGCGCGAGCCAGCCTTATTGGAGGTGCTGAAGCGGCTCTGGGGTTCGCGTGGGTGCTTATCGCCGGCAGGCATTTGGTACCGAAAGGCGCATTGCGGATGGCGCGCGGCCTACCAGCAACCATCATGATGCGCGGCATTATCGCCGCCGCATTCTTCTCCGCGGAGGTCTTCGTCCCGTTGGCCCTTGTTGAAACTAGGGGGGTTAGTTACACGATCGCTGGCCTAAGCGTTGCAGTGTCTGCGGTGTTCTGGTGGGTGGGTTCATTTGCGCAAAGCCGGCTATCAGGAAAGACCGACAGGGCGCCGATCGTACGTCTAGGAGCTTTGATGACGGGCGCATGCTTACTCACCTTGCCACTGGTCGTGCTCACCTCCTTGCCAGTTTGGATTGCATCAGTCTCCTGGGCAATGGGTGCTTTCGGAATGGGACTTGCCATCCCTTCGGTCTCGGTACAAACCCTGCGATTGTCGCCGGAGCCAGATCAAGGCGTGAACTCGGCCGCCCTCCAGATCGTGGACTCGGCTTTGGTGGTGGTGGTCACCGCCTTTTTGGGCCTGTTCTACGTGGCCTCGGTCGCCGGGTCAGGGGCGACCCCGCAAACCTATGCGCTGCTGTGGATCCTTTCGGCAATAACGGCTTTTGTGGGCGCCTTCTTGGCCCCGCGCATGCGTCCCCTGAGCACTTAGGTAAGAATTGGGGCTCCTTCGGGGTAGGGCCTCGAACCTAGCAAAGGTGATGCGATGAGCAGGCGCAAGCGATTGGTGCCGGCAATTTCAGCAGTTGCGGCGGTATTACTGCTGGCCGCTTGTGCATCCGAAACAGCGACTACGGCAAGTAGCGCCCCGGCACCATCGGCAGTTGCTCCATCGGCGGCACCCACCGCAGCGCCGGCGTCAGAGCCCGCAGAGATCACCGATGAATGCGCGCGCGAGAATCTAACGACGGTGGCGGCCGACATGCTGACCATCGGCACCGATACCCCGGCTTATCCGCCTTACTTTGCCGATGATGACCCGGCCAACGGCCAAGGATTTGAGTCGGCGGTGGCTTACGCGGTCGCTGGTGGCTTGGGCTTCGCCCAAGACGAGGTGACTTGGCAGGTGGTGCCTTTCAATACCTCATATGCACCAGGTGACAAGGCCTTTGATTTCGACATCAACCAGATCTCGATCACCCCTAAGCGCCAAAAGGTTGTTGATTTCTCTGACGGCTACTACACCGTTAATCAAGCGGTCATCGCACTCAAGGATTCACCGATCGCCAATGCGACCTCGGTCGCGGAGTTGCAGAACGCGAACCTCGGAGCCCAGGTCGGCACCACCAGCTTGGAGTTCATCAATGCGGTGGTCCAGCCCAATAGCGATGTGCAGGTGTTCAATGACACCAATGACGCCAAGAGCGCGATGCAAAATGGCCAGATTGACGGGTTGGTGGTCGACCTCCCGACCGCGTACTACATCACCGCCGTGGAAATCCCCAAGGGCAAGATCGTTGGGCAATTCGAAGCTCAAGCCGGTGGCGAGCAGTTCGGCCTGTTGTTCCAAAAAGGCAACCCGCTTGTTACCTGCGTCAACAAGGTGCTCGCTGATCTGAGTGCCTCCGGCGAGTTGCAGGGGATCCAAGATGAGTGGATGGCTGGCACCACGGCGCCGTACTTCGCGCAGTAACCGCACCTAGGTGAGTGCTTCGACAACTGCACTTGGCGCGCCCGAGGTCTTTTTTGACCCGGTGCGTCAGGCGCATCGTCGTAAGCGGGCCAGGCGCGATGCTCTGGTCGGGATGGCGAGCCTGTTGGGCTTCGTTCTAGTTGTCGGTTTCGCCATATCTCGTACTTCCGGTTGGCCGCTCGTGCAGGAGACATTCTTCAATGGTAGCGAGTTCATCGCTACGTTCCCGGGGCTGCTAGACGCTTTCCTGCTTAATGTTCGGATCTTTCTCATTGCTGAGCCGCTGATTTTGCTGATTGGCTTGCTGGTAGCGCTATCGCGTGACCTGCACTCGCCACTGCTGCTACCGATAAGAGTCTTGGCGACTTTGTATGTGGATATTTTCCGCGGGGTTCCAACTATCTTGGTCATCTTCCTTTTGGGATTCGGGGTCCCCGCACTGCAACTGCAGGGGGTCCCAAATAACGCGGTGTTCTGGGGTACCGCTGCATTGGTCCTTTCTTATGGGGCGTATGTCGCCGAAGTCTTTCGCGCAGGTATCGGTTCGGTCCACTCAAGCCAGCGGATGGCAGCGCGATCATTGGGCCTGACTTCACTGCAGACCAGTCGTTACGTCGTACTGCCGCAGGCGGTGCGCAATGTGGTGCCGCCACTGCTCAATGACTTTATCTCACTGCAAAAAGACACCGCGCTGGTCTCGGTACTAGGGCCGATTGAGATTCTGCGGCAGGCTCAGATTGACGCGTCATCCACTTTCAACTACACGGCTTATGTCGGTGCGGCGCTGATTTTCATCGCACTAACTATCCCAATGACCCGCTTTGCCGACTGGGTGCAGGCCCGCATGCGTAAGCGCCGCACGATGGCCGGCGCCGCATGACCGAAACCTTGCTTGAAATTACCGGGGTTTGGAAAGCCTTCGACGGGCACAGCGTCTTGCGCGATCTTGACCTTAGTGTGGCACGTCACGAAGCCGTGGTTCTGATCGGCGCATCCGGATCAGGTAAGTCAACTTTGCTGCGTTGCATAAATGGCCTTGAGACCGTTGATGCCGGGAGCATCCTGCTAGATGGCGATCTTGATGTGACCGCCTTTAATACCGATATGGATGCAGTGCGCCGACGCATTGGCATTGTTTTCCAGTCTTATAACCTTTTCCCGCATATGAATGTCTTGGATAATGTGACTTTGTCTCCGCGCAAGGTGTTAAAGCGTGGCGCCAGCGAGAGTCGTGATCAAGCGATGATCCTGCTGCAGCGATTTGGCCTAGCAGCCAAGGCCGATGAATACCCGGACCGGCTATCGGGTGGTCAGGCCCAGCGGGTGGCAATCGTGCGGGCACTGGCAATGGAGCCCGAGTTGATGCTGTTCGACGAGATCACCTCGGCGCTGGACCCGCTGCTGGTGGGCGAGGTTCTCGACACCGTGCGCGAGCTCAAAATGGGCGGTCTTACTTTGATTATGGCCACCCATGAAATGGGTTTTGCGCGCGAGGTCGCCGACCGCGTCTGCTTCCTTGACGCCGGGGTTGTCCTCGAACAGGGGGCACCCGAGGCGGTATTCGGCAGCCCGCGCGAGGGGAAAACACGTGAGTTCCTCTCCCGAATCCTGAAGTAGTCGGGGTAAGTGATGGTGCGGCGTGCGCACTTTGGCCTAGTTGTTCCCTACGCTGAGGCTCGGGTGTATCCGGCACCTGCCAAACGCGTGGAGGAATAAATGTCAACTATGAACTCAGGCCAATCGGTCGATGCGGTCGAGGCCGACGCATTAGCCCAGATAGGTCGAAACTGGTGGGTGCTGTTGTTCTTGGGCATCATCAGCTTGGGTATCGGTGTCATCGCACTCGTCTGGCCAGGGGCCACCATCGTGGTTGTTGCGATCCTACTGGCCATTTGGCTGTTGGTCTCAGGCATCTTCCAGGTGGTGCGCGCTTTCGCTCACGGTTTATCCGGCGGTATGCGAGCACTGCTGATCATCACCGGCATTATCTCGATCATCTTGGGTTTGTTCATGTTCCGCAGCGCATTCCAGGCCGTTGAGATCCTGGCGATCTTCATCGGTATCGCCTTCTTATTCCGTGGCTTCGGTGCACTGTTAATGGGTGCGGAAGAAAAGGAAGGCCGCGGGTGGAACATCTTCGGCGGTATCGTGATGGTGATCGGCGGTGTCGTCATTCTGGTTTGGCCGGGTATCTCCTTGGTCACCTTGGCTTGGGTGGTCGGTATTTGGCTGATTGTCATCGGCATCTTCGAGATCATCAGTTCGTTCTCGCTGAAGGCAGCGGCAAAGCGGGCAATGAAGTAGCGAATTCGCGCAACGAGTTACTAGTGGCCCGCGGCATTTACTGCGGGCCACTAGATTTACGCCATGGCAGCTGAAACCTCGCAGACCCTCGATCGCGGTATTCGCGTACTTGAGGCCATCGCTGAGTCAGCTGATGGGTTAACGGTCACCGAACTGGCCCAGACTTTGGGGATTGGGCGAACCGTGGTCTATCGACTTGTTGTCACCCTCGAACAGCACGCCTTCTTGCGCAGGTCCGGGGATGGGAAGTGCCGACTCGGGCTGGCAGTGCTGACCATGGGTCGGCAAGTACAGCCAATTGTTCGCGATGTGGCCCTACCCGCCTTACGCCTGCTATCTGACGCGGTGGGGGCGACCGCACATCTGACCATTGTCGATGGCACCGAAGCGTTGACCGCCGTGGTGGTTGAACCAACTAGGTCAGATGTGCACGTTGCTTACCGAATGGGTGCACGACAACCACTTGAGTCGAATGCGGCTGGCCGGGCGGTACTCGCCGCCCGCACTGCAGCCGGACGTCCACTCGAACCGCCCTGGGTAGTGGCAACTAGCGAGGGACCGCAAGGCGCTTACGGGATCGCCGTGCCAATAACCGGAGTGCCAGGCCTGGAAGCAAGTGTCGGCGTAGTGTCGCTGCGTGAGCTAAATGAAGTCGATGTGGGTACCAGAGTGGCCCGGGCTGCCGGGGAAATCGCCCGGGCCCTGCGGTGATTCCCGAAATCTGGCGGTTATGACGCACAATGGGGTTTCACCCCCAACCTTGGAGTTCGTTGATGCGCCGTGTGCTCGTCGGGTTGTTAGTCACTAGCACCCTCCTAGCGGGTTCACTTATTGCACCAGCAACCGCGGCTGCGGTGCCGGCGCGCATTGCAAGTGGTTGGATTCCCTACTGGGTCACCAGCCCGAGCAGCCCCCAAGGCATTAACTCCGCGGTCGCAAACGCGGATTTGCTAACTGACGTATCACCGTTTTGGTATTCGGCACTGGTAGGCGGCCCCGCTGGGGTGCAAGTCAAGGTCAATCCGAATTTCGGCAATGGTGCAGCGAATATCACCTGGGCCATGGCGCAGCTGAAGGCCGCCGGACTAACGGTGCTGCCGGCAATTGCCGACGGAAGCGGTAAGGGCAAGATGGCCGCTGCGCTCGCTGATCCCGCAAAACGATCCATGCATGTAGCCGACATAGTCAACCTAGTAATGGCTAATGGCTTCGACGGCATTGATCTGGACTACGAAGTATTCGCATTCTCGGACGGCTCAAGCTCGTGGGCCGCCACGCAGCCGAATTGGACGGTATTTATTCAAGAACTCGGGGCGGCATTGCACGCGCAGGGGAAATTACTCGCTGTGACGATTCCGCCGCCGTGCTCGATGTCGGGTACCTGCAGCCCCAAGACCGGTTACTGGGTCTACGACATCGCTGGCATCGCTCCCGCCGCTGATCGAATCCGAATCATGGCCTACGACTACCACGTCAACGGGATCGGCCCAATTGCGCCGATCAACTGGGTTCGGTCGCTGGCACAGTACGGCGCCGCGGTGGCCGGTGGCCCGAAGGTGCAAATTGGCGTACCCACTTACGGTCGGGTCTGGACCAAGAAGAGCGCAGCGGGCAAGTACCAACTCACCGGAAGTTGCCCGACGGCTGGCACCAGCGCGTATAACTCATTGACCAAGATGTCGACTGCTACCGATGCTGCGATACCGGGGCTGTTGGCCTCGGTCGGAGTCACCCCCGAGGCCACCCTTTGGGACGCGACCGCCGCTGAGAACTGGGTTGAGTATGACAAAAAAGTGCAGTGGACCGACAGTTCAGGAGCCAGTCAAACGTGCACGGCCCTGCGGATCATGTGGTGGGTTGGCCCGCAGGCGGTATTGGCCCGCACCCAACTGGTAGGCGAGTTGGGCCTCTCGGCCGCCGCCTATTGGACAATTGGCGGCGAGGATCCGACCCAGTGGCCACTCATCCGCACTTACGCAACCCAACTTGCACCGGCGGCAACCGAAGTCACCATCGTCGCGCTGCCGCGGGTCACGTTCAACACCGCAGGCCGGTTTAGTTCAACGGTTACCTCGGGTGGCGTGCCGCTCGCCGGTCTTGGCGTCACCTTGCAATTCATGAAGTCCGGCGCCACTGAATGGGTCAATATTGGCTCAGCCGCCACCGCTGCCGATGGCACCGTGGCATTTGCGCCAGTAGTCACTGATTTCGGACAGTGGCGCATTTATGCACCCGGTGATACCGGGCGCGCGGAGCAGGCCAGTGATCCAGTGCCGGTCGAGGTTGCCTCGAGCGTAATCGCGGCGACGGCGAGGTTGAAAATCAAAGCCAAGACAAAGTTCACCATTCGTGCCGTCGCACAGCCGGCTCGGGCCAAGCAGACGGTGCTTATTCAGATTCAACGCGGTGATGGCTGGCGCTCGGTCGGCAAGGATCGAACAAATGCGAAAGGGGTGGCAAAAATTAGCTTAACTTCCTTGAAGAATCCGGGGGAATATGTATACCGGGCCCTGGCCCAGACCCGTGGCGATATCAGCGAAGGTGCCTCAGCCCCGATAGTTATCACCGTGCGCAAGTAACTGGTCTACTTGTCGGCGGCGAGGCAAACAGCCGGTAGGTCGAACCAGCGCAATTGCTCGAAGTCAGCAGAGACAAGTGTCGAATCCTCGTCCAAATTCTGATCGGGTAGCGCCGCGAACCGGGTTGCCGCCTCATCAAGATAGACCAGTAGGTCAGATTCTGGTGCCTGGTCGTGCTGATGCGGGTAGGTGAGCACCCCATCATGATCGTAGTCGAGCTGGCGCAACCGCATCGGTGGCTCGACCGGGCCATTTCGGTGATGCCAACGCCCGGTCGCGGTATCGAAGCGGTATTGGGGCAGTAATTGCCAGCCGTGTCGGGCGATTAGATCTACCGCCTGAACGATGTACGTGAAGACGGCTTCAGAAATGAAGTAGTTGAAGTTAACCCGAACCCACCCGGGCTTGATGCCTTCGCAGCCGTGGGTGATTTCGCGCTCGAACTCATGTGACTTTTCGACATTTATCCCCAGGAGTCGGTGACCATATGGCCCGGCGCACGAGCAGCCACCGCGCGATTGAATGCCGAAGAGATCATTGAGGACGGCAACAATGAAATTATGATGCAGGTAGCGACCATTTGGACGCCTGATGACAAAGGACACGATCGACAACCGCTCGGCTTCTAGGTTGCCGAGGATCTGGATTGCTTGATTCGAGACCCAAGCAGTGATTGCGCGGGTTACGAAATCCTCCTCGTGCGCCCGAATCACCTCGACGCCGACATTTTGCTTCAGGTGGAACACCAAGCCGGCTCGAATTGATTCGACAATTGCTGGAGTCCCGCCTTCCTCCCGATGAACCTGATCTGCTAGATAACGATGCTCATGGGGATTTACGTAGGCGACGGTGCCGCCACCGACTAGATCCGGCACCGAATTGGTTAGTAATTCGCGCCGCACAATTAGCACCCCTGGCGTGCCGGGGCCACCGACGAACTTGTGCGGACTCAGCACCACCGCGTCTTTGTAGGCCAACTGGTCTACTCCGGGCAGCGGGTTCATGTGGATATCTACATACGGCGCAGCAGCAGCGAAATCCCAGAAGGCTAAGGCCCCATTTTCATGCAGGATTTGGCTCACTAGGTCGGTGTCAGACACGATGCCGGTGACATTGCTCGCGGCACTGAACGAGGCGATTCGCAATGGTCGATCCGCGTAGCGGGCTAGTTCTTCCTGCAAGTGGTGAATATCAATATGGCCATCGGCATCCTCGTGGATGGTGACCACATCGGCAATTGACTCCCGCCAAGGCAGTTCATTGCTGTGATGCTCGAATGGACCGATGAATACTACGGGACGCTCAGTTGGCGGTATTTGCGCTGATAATTGGTACTTCTTGTTGAGATCTGCCGGTATGCGAATATTCAAGATGCCGATGAGGCGATCGACGGCTGAGGTGGCTCCGGACCCGCAGAAAATGACGCAGGTGCCGTCGTCACCGTTCACTGCCTGGCGAATTATCTCTCGAGCATCCTCCCGTAGTCGGGTCGTCTGCAATCCGGTGCCACTGGATTCGGTATGCGTATTCGCGTAACGGGGCAACACTTCTGAACGAATAAAGTCTTCGATGAAGGTCAGGGCTCGACCACTTGCCGTGTAGTCGGCATAGGTAACCCGCCGGGCCCCGAACGGACCCCACATAACCTGGTCATCGCCAATAACGCCATCGCGAACGCGTGCGAGCAGCGCCGACTCGGGCAGGTGCGCGCTCCTCGCCGGGATCTCCATAGGGGCCAGCGTACGAGATTGTGGGTGGGACACAATGTGCTGGTGCCAACAAACGCCAGGTCCCGGTAATGTCGATAGCACCGACCGAGGTGGCGCAGCCCTTGCTGTCAGAGGAGGTTGACCGGCCTTGGATCACGATAGTCTGGAATGACCCCATTAATTTGATGTCCTATGTGACCTATGTTTTTATGACTTACTTCAAGTATGACCGGGCCAAGGCTGAATTATTGATGATGGACGTGCATGAGCGCGGCAAGGCCGTTGTTTCCAATGGCACCCGCGAGGAGATGGAGCGCGATGTCACAGCGCTCCATGCCTATGGGTTGTGGGCCACTTTGCAAAAGGATGATTAGGTCAGGAGCGTGCGGCGGTGAGCACTGGGTTTCAACGGACCATAACTGGGCGAATTGTGCTTCGCATAGATGACATGGAAAAAACGGTACTTGTTTCCCTTGCCGAACAGATGATTGCCTTTGTTGCGCCGACCCAATCAGCGGAGTCAGCCGATCCGCTGGCCGTGATCGTTGGGATCGATGAAATTGCCCAGACACCGTCCGATCCGGCATTGGCCCGGATGTTCCCGGCGGCCTATCGCGACGACGATGAGGCGGCGGGCGATTTCCGCAGATTCACCGAACGTGATTTACGGGCCGGCAAATTGGCCAATGCCAGCAGCGTCGCTTCTTGCCTGGAAGGCAGCGGTTCTAAGCTCGTGCTCACCGCGGACGAGTCCCTGTGTTGGCTGGGTTTCCTAAATGATGCCCGTATTGCGATTGGCATCAGACTTGAAGTCACCGAGGAGAACCACGATGAACTCGCTGAGCTGCCAGAGGGAGACCCACGCGCCGGGCTCTTTGACGTCTACGACTGGCTTACCTTTTTACAGGACTCCTTGGTGAAACTGCACCTGCCTGCGGCTTGAGACGAATTGCAGGTGGCCCGGCGCATATGCGCCGGGCCACCTTGCGATCTGAAATAATTCGTCACTTACTTGACGGAGCCGCTTCCAATTCGGCCGTCGCGAATGAGGCATCGTCATCTGCACTCTTCTCGCGGGCGATCTTGTAGATGAGTAAGCCGAATAGGCACTTGGCCAAAATATCGGCAATTGAGTAGCCCACCTGGCGGTAAACGAATGAATCGGCGCCCGAGATGCCAAGCTGCGGCAGCAGGTACGAGATCGGGTAGACGCCCCAGGTTGCCAGCAGCAGCCAGCGCAGACCATTTAGGTCCTTGCCAACCTGCTCGGGCTGGGTCTTCATCGACTTGCTGAGTTCGACGAAGAGTACGTAGAGGATGTAGAGGAACGGAATCGTGGAAAGCACGCCCCAGATGCCTCTGGTCATATTGTCAGCCGAGATCTCACCTGGGTAACCCAAGATGATCATTAGCGCCGAAGCTGGGATCAACTTCATCAGCAGGCCTCGGCGAACCGCCTTGGCAAGTGCCAGCACCGCAATGGTTTCAAACAGCAACAACGGAACGGTGAGCAACCAGTCGACATATCGGTAGCCCTCGTTGAATCCATCGCCATTTACCAGCACGTAGGACATTGCGGTGACCGCGGTGGCGGGAGCACCCTCGTCCTTGGCGACATAGGCCTCGGTGAATGAATTGAAGATCCGATAGTAATGATAGGCAGCGATCAGACACACCATGGCTGACACGACCAGTGCCTGTCGGTACCGCGGTAGCACGCGACCTTGAACCGCCAGTAGGAAGATAAAGGTCGCGACCATGGCCGCTAGCGCCAGTGAAAGCACGTTATACACCGTCTGGAACTGCGAGTAGGAAAGCTCAAGTGTATCCATTTGCCCTCTAATCTGTGAGGAGTTCGAAGCTGATGGGGGCATTGTCTACGCTGATCCACAACCCCGCAACTCGAAATTCACCTGTCCTTCATGTCACCCGAATAAATGGGGTTTCGTGTCCCCCGAATGGGGCGGCCCTAATATCTGAGCGTGCTGCGGATCGGGTCGGACTTAGTGGCGGCGATTGTTGCCCATGCCCGGGCCGACCACCCCGATGAAGCCTGCGGGGTAATCGCCGGGCCCGGCGGCACCGATCGGCCCGAGCGCTTCATCCCCATGCGCAATGCGGCGCGGTCGCCCACTTTTTATGAGTTCGACTCCGGTGACTTGCTCGCCCTGTATCGCGAGCTCGATGAGCGGGACGAAGTGCCGGTGGTGATCTACCACTCGCATACCGCAACCGAAGCCCACCCTTCACGGACCGATATCGACTTGGCTGGTGAGCCAGACGCCCACTACGTGCTGATTTCGACCCGCGAGACCGGAACCGAGGATGGCCCCTTCGAATTGCGCTCCTTTCGGATTGTCGATGGAGTGGTGAGTGAGGAGCCCGTGCAAATTGACGGGACTTTCGAGTGATAGCTGCAAAGTCCTTGCAGGTACCCTCGCCGCCCGAGAGCGCGGAATATCCCTGTCTAGTGTGATGGTGTCGTAGTTGAAGGAAGTAAATCCGCGAAATCCCGAATCGACCGGAGTCAAATTCATGCCAGTTGAGGTCCGAGTACCCACCATCTTGCGCCCTCTCACGGGCGGGGCAAAAGTCGTTACCGCGAGGGGGGAGACTTTAGCCGCGGTGGTGGCCGACCTTGACGGAACTTATCCGGGTATCGGTGAGCGGCTCTTGGATGACAGCGGGCTGCGGCGCTTCGTCAATATCTACATTAATGACGAGGACGTTAGATTCTTGGCTGGTCTCCAAACAAAGGTCGCAGACCAAGACTCCATCACGATCTTGCCCGCTGTCGCGGGCGGCTGAGCGGACGCTGCGGCACGATGCGCTTTAACTCCTTGCTCGACTCCGTCGGGCAGACGCCTCTTATTGGGTTGCCCACCCTCTCACCGTCCGCGGATGTGCGCCTATGGGCCAAACTTGAGGAGCGAAACCCCACCGGATCGGTCAAGGATCGTGCTGTGCTCTCGATGGTTAACCAGGCAGAATGTGACGGCACCTTGCAGCCGGGCGCTACCTTGTTGGAGCCGACCTCTGGCAACACCGGTATCGCACTGGCGATGATCGCGAAGTTGCGGGGCTATCAACTGGTTTGCGTGCTGCCGGAGAACACATCACCTGAGCGCACTTCATTGCTCACCATGTGGGGTGCCCGGGTTATCTATTCGAGCGCGGTTGGCGGTTCCAATGAGGCCGTGCGGGTTGCGAAAGTTTTGGCTGCGGAGAACCCTGACTGGGTGATGCTCTACCAATATGGGAACCCTGCCAACGCGCAGGCCCACTACGACACCACCGGACCCGAGTTATTAGCCGATCTGCCGACCTTGACGCACTTTGTCGCAGGCCTAGGCACGACCGGGACTTTAATGGGGGTGGGTCGTTATTTAAGGGAGCAGCGGCCCGAAGTGAAAATCGTGGCAGCCGAACCCCGGTACGGCGAACTGGTTTACGGCTTGCGCAATCTAGATGAGGGTTTCGTGCCCGAGATCTATGACGAATCGCTGCTGACTTCGCGTTTTTCGGTGGGGGCTCGGGATGCGATCCGTCGCACCCGTGAGCTCTTGGATCTGGAGGGGATCTTTGCCGGTTTCTCAACCGGTGCCATCTTGCATGCGGCACTAGGCCTTGCCGAGAAAGCCAAGCGCGCCGGCGAGCGAGCCGATATCGCCTTCATCGTGTGCGACGGTGGCTGGAAGTACCTTTCCTCGGGTGCTTACGAAGGCTCGCTGGATGATGCCGAGTCTGCCCTGGAAGGGCAGTTGTGGGCCTGATCGTGCCAATGGCTCGGCGCTTGCCTGGTTGAACGTAGAATCAGCGTGTTATGGCTGATGCGCCGATTGGGATAGTCGACTCCGGAGTCGGCGGCCTAACTGTTGCTCGGGCCATTTTGGATCAACTGCCGCACGAGCCCATCTGCTATATAGGTGACACCGCGCGCGGACCGTACGGCCCACGACCCCTTGCCGAAGTTCGCGAATTCGCTATCGAGATCATGGATCAACTTGTCGATGAGGGTGTGAAGATGATTGTCATCGCCTGCAACTCGGCGAGTGCCGCAACCTTGCGCGATGCGCGCGAGCGATACGGGGTCCCGGTTATCGAGGTGGTGCACCCGGCGGTGCGCCGGGCGGTTGCGGCTACCCGCAATGGCAAAATCGGAGTGATCGGGACGCAGATGACGATCAACTCAGGCGCCTACGACGATGCATTCGCCGCAGCACTAGACGCTGAGATCTTCTCCGCCGCCTGCCCCAGGTTCGTGGAGTTTGTCGAGTCTGGTGTCACGGGTGGGGACGAACTACTCGGTGTGGCGCGTGCCTATCTGGCGCCACTGCGCGCCGCTGATGTTGACACCTTGGTCTTGGGTTGCACGCACTACCCGCTGCTAACCGGGGTGCTGTCTTTTGTCATGGGCGATGGGGTGACTTTGGTTTCCAGCGCCGAGGAAACGGCCAAGGACGTGTATCGCACGCTGGTGGCAAATGAACTTGTTCGTGACACCGGGCTACCTGCGCCGGAATATCAGTTCTTTGCGACCGGTGACCCGGAATCCTTCGAGCAGGTTGGTCGCAGATTTCTGGGGCCGGAGATTGGTACGGTCAAGGGCCGTTAGCTGCGGTCGATAAGGTCAGCGCATGAGCAGATCTGATGGCCGTGCCGCTGGCCAGCTTCGCCCCGTCACCTTCAAACGCGGCTGGCTGGACCAGGCCGAAGGCTCGGCACTGGTCGCCTTCGGCCGGACTCGGGTGCTCTGCACCGCTTCCTTCACCGCCGGCGTGCCAAGGTGGCTGAAAGGCTCGGGCAAGGGCTGGGTTACCGCTGAGTACGCGATGCTGCCGCGCGCCACGAACACCCGAAATGACCGGGAGTCGGTCAAGGGCAAGCTCGGCGGCCGCACCCAGGAGATTTCCCGCCTGATTGGTCGCAGTTTGCGCGCGATCGTCGATATGGGCGCACTCGGCGAGAATTCGATTCTGGTCGACTGCGATGTCCTGCAGGCCGACGGTGGTACCCGAACCGCTGCCATCACCGGTGCCTATGTTGCGCTGGTGGACTCGATCACGTGGGCGCGAGGACAAGGCCTGATTACCCCCGGCGTCAATCCGCTCAAGGATTCTGTTGCAGCGGTCAGCGTTGGCATTGTCGACGGACAGCCGCGTCTAGACCTTCACTACGACGATGATGTCCGCGCCGATACCGACATGAACGTGGTGATGACGGGCGATGGTCGCTTCATCGAGGTGCAGGGCACCGCCGAGGGGGAGCCATTTGATCGTGCGCTCCTTGATGAATTGTTGGCGCTGGCGGCCCAAGGCTGTGTGGAGCTAACGGCCATGCAGAAGGCAGCTCTCGACGCATGACCACGAAGGTCGTCATGGCAAGCCGCAATGAACACAAGATTGACGAAATGCGGCGCATTCTCGATGCGGCAGGACTAAATCTCGAACTGGTCGGGATCAAGGAGTTTCCGGATCTCCCTGACGTTGACGAAACCGGATCGACCTTTGCAGCGAACGCGCTTTTGAAGGCACGCCAGATATGCGCATTCACCGGATTGCCGGCCATCGCCGATGACTCGGGGCTTTGCGTTGATGCGCTCAACGGGATGCCCGGTATTTTCTCGGCCCGCTGGGCCGGCAGCCATGGCGACGACCGCGCCAACCTTGAACTCCTACTGGCACAAATCAGCCACATTGACCCAGAGCGCCGCACCGCCGCATTCCATTGCGCGGCTGCGATCGCGTTGCCTAACGGTGACGAACAGGTGGTTGAAGGCATCATGACCGGGCGGGTGATCGATGCACCTCGTGGCGCCAACGGGTTCGGATATGACCCGATCTTCATCGCGGATGGCTACCAGATAACCACGGCCCAGATGGACTCAGCGGATAAGGACGCCATCAGCCACCGTGGTCGGGCCTTTGCCGCATTGGTTCCGGTGGTTTCGCAACTACTATCCGCAGCGGCATGATTCTCGAAATCGCGGCCATCGATATTTTGCCGGGCACGCATGAGCAATTTGAGGCCGCCGTCCGCACCGCCGTCGAGACGGTGCTAAGCCCCGCACCGGGCTTCGTGAGTTTCGAGTTGCGGCACGGGGTCGAACGGCCTGACTCTTATGTGCTTCTTATTGGCTGGCGCAGCCTTGAGGATCACACGGTGGGTTTTCGAGAGTCGGAGAGTTTTGTTAAATGGCGCGAGTTGATTGGGCCGTTCTTCGCCGGCGCGCCGCAAGTGGACCATTGGTCCGAGGTGTTCGAGGCCGCGCGCTGACCTTGGTGCGGGAGGCGGGACTTGAACCCGCACGTCCGAGGACACCGGCACCTAAAGCCGGCGTGTCTGCCATTCCACCACTCCCGCGAAGGGTGCCGACTACCGGGGCAGATTGTAGGGGGCACGGCTGCAACCCAGTGGGGAGCGGCCGGGACCGGTTCTTATTGCGAGTCTTTTGCACCTGACATAGACTACGGATAAGCCGGAAATCCGGCTGATTTGGCTGCCCCGAGAGGTTGCGATGCAGGTTCACACCATGCACATCCCCGACGGCTTCATCAACGCCCCCACCAGCGCGGTAGCCGGGGTAATCGCGGTTATTGGGATAGCGATCTGCCTAAATGGAGCGCGCAAGCAACTTGATGAGAAGACCGCCCCCCTGGCGGGGCTGGTAGCGGTCTTCATCTTCGCCATGCAGATGCTGAACTTCCCGGTGGCCGCAGGTACCAGTGGCCACCTTTTGGGCGGCGCGCTGGCGGTGATCTTGATCGGCCCGTATGCCGGCGCCTTGGCGGTGAGCGTGGTCATCTTGGTCCAAGGGCTGCTGTTCGCGGACGGTGGCTTGAGCGCGATCGGCCTGAACATCATCAATATGGGTCTGGTTACCGCGGTGGTGGGCTGGTTCGTCTTCCGCGGGCTCGTCAAGGTCATTGGGGTGTCGCGGCCCAAGGTGATGGTGGCAGCCTTCGTCGCTGGGCTCGTAACCGTGCCGGTGTCCGCTTTGGCCTTCGTGCTGGAGTACGCGATCGGCGGCACCGGAACCGTGCCGGTCTCGACGGTGACTTTCGCAATGGTCGGCGTGCACATCTTGATTGGCATCGGGGAAGGATTGATAACGGCGCTGACGGTGGGGGCGGTGTTCTTGGTGCGCCCGGATCTGGTTTACGGGGTGCATGATCGCCTGCCCAAGAGGCTGCTCGTCACCTCGAATTCGGTAACGACCCCAGCGAATGGAACCTGAGATGTCAAAGAAGGGTGTTTGGGTATTAGTCGGTGTCGGCCTAGTTGTTTCCCTGTTCCTGGCCGGCTTCGTGAGTTTCTACGCGAGCAGTGAACCTGACGGGTTGGAGAAAGTGGCCGAGGATCAAGGGTTCTTGGCCACCGCGCAGGACTCAGCAAATGCCACCTTGCCGACCGCCGATTACGGTATCGCCGGCGTGGATTCCGAACGCCTCTCGGGTGGGTTAGCGGGGGTGCTGGGCATCGTGGTGATGGCGGTCATTGGGTTCGGCCTTTTTTGGCTACTGGGGCGCAGTAAGAAGGCCACTGCCGAGAAGCAAGGCGTTGATCAGGAAAGTGCCTAGTCCACATACCCATGGGCATGATGTAGGCGAGCGCCTATTCGTTCATCGCCACTCGGTCATCCACCGCCTGCCCGCTGAGGTAAAGACGGTTGCGATGGTTGCCTTCATCTTCACGGTGATCATGACCCCACCAAACCAGTTCTGGGCTTTCGCGCTTTACGCCTTGATCCTGGTTGGTGTTGCGGGGCTCGCGCGCATCCCGGCTCGGGTGATCCTGCCGCGAATGCTGGTCGAAGTCCCATTCGTTTTCTTTGCGCTCCTGATGCCTTTCTTCGGCACCGGCCCGACCGTGGAGGTGCTGGGACTCAGTCTTTCGCAGGCGGGCCTGCTCGCGGGCTGGGGGATATTGATCAAGGGCACCCTCGGGGTGGTGAGTTCGATCCTGCTGGCCGCAACCACCCCGGCGCGGGATTTGCTGATGGGCCTCGAGCGGCTAAAAATCCCCGAACTTCTGGTCCAAATTGCAAGTTTCATGCTGCGCTACACCCATGTGGTGTCCGATGAGATGCACCGGATGAAGTTGGCCCGCGAATCCCGAGGCTTTACCGCAACCGGAATCAGATCGTGGCCGATCATCGCCCAATCCGGTGGCGCCTTGTTCATTCGGTCATATGAACGCGGGGAACGGGTGCACCTAGCCATGCTAAGTCGCGGTTACACCGGAAGACTGCCACAGTTGACTACTGTGACGACAACTGCAGCTGATTGGTTTACCGCGATGTCGTTGCCTGCCGTCGGCCTAATCATTGCTCTTACTGCGATTTGGGCGGGGCGATGACACCGAGCCTTCGAATCGCGGGGCTGGCATTTGCCTATCCGGATGGCTATCAGGCACTTTTCGGAGTGAACCTGGAGATCGCCAAGGGTGAACGAGTTGCGCTCCTTGGCCCCAATGGTGCCGGCAAGACCACCTTGGTTTTGCATATGAATGGGCTCCTAGGTGGTGGAGTCGGCACCGTCGAGGTGGCCGGCTTAACCGTTGAGAAGCAGAACTTCCCGGAGATTCGCCGACGGGTCGGTGTGGTATTCCAAGATCCCGATGACCAGCTCTTCATGCCGACGGTCCGCGACGACGTGGCATTTGGGCCGGCAAATATGGGATTGACGGGATCGGATCTGGCGGAACGGGTCGACGAAGCGCTCCAGCAAGTAGCGATGAGCGAATTTGCCGACCGGCCACCGCACCATTTGTCCTTTGGGCAGCGACGCAGGGTGGCTGTTGCGACCGTCTTGGCGATGCACCCGGAGATCTTGGTACTCGATGAGCCCTCCAGCAATCTGGACCCAGCAAGTCGACGTGAACTGGCCGACATCCTGCGCGGCCTCGACATCACCCTATTCATGGTGACCCATGACCTGCCCTACGCCCTTGAGTTATGCCCGCGTTCGGTGGTGCTCTCCGAAGGGGTCGTGGTCGCCGATGGCCCAACCCGTGACATCTTGCTAGACGACGAATTGATGCGTGCCAACCGGCTCGAACTGCCCTATGGCTTCGATCCACGAAACGTGCCCGCATGATTGGTGCCGCCGCCCTCGGCGTAGGCTCTGCCCGTGCCGCAAACCACACCCAGCACCACACCTAGTGCGCCCACGACCGCTGACCTCCAGGCGGAGATCTCGGCGGCCCGCGAAGAACTCGTGGCAACCATCTCGACCCTAAAAGGTGAGATGACTCCCGCGGCTATGGCCCGCCGCGGCGGTCGTGCCGTCACCGGCTGGTTCACTGATGAGTTCGGTGGTATTCGGCCGGAGCGGGTGGCGATCGTCGGTGCGGTGGTAGCCGGGATCGTGGTTTTGAAAATCATCGGGCGCCGTCGTGGCTAATCACATTCGATGACTACTAGCGAAACCTTGCCAAATACGCGCCCGAACGCAGATGGTTCGGTACCGATAAAGCTTTTGCATGACCGGGTGCTAGTGCGCCAAGGTGGCGAAGATGGTGAACGGCGGTCGACGGGTGGGATCGTAATCCCGGCGACCGCGCAGGTCGGGCGCAGGCTCTCGTGGGCGCGGGTTGTTGCGATCGGCCCGAATGTGCGCACCATCGAGATCGGCGATCGGGTGCTTTTCGAGCCCGAAGACCGCGGTGAGATCGAACTACAGGGCATTGACTACGTCTTACTTCGCGAGCGCGATATCCATGCGGTGGCGGCTGACCGCCACAGCACCGCAGGCACCGGCTTGTATCTATAGGCGAGGCCGATATAAGACCGATTACCTGACATTACCGGCCCGCCCGCGGCACCGGTTGGTTGTGAGCTTGTTGACCTAGTAGTCAGTCAGGCCAAATCTCCGGGGGTTTCCCTGTTGCTTTTTGGTGGTTTTAGTGTTCCCATTTGCGGTAGTGGCTCACCTGCGGGCTGCTAGACCTTCGGAAAGGACCTGGCAAGGGTCTGATGCAAGATCAGGTGACAGTTTCGGTCACGCAGCCTGGTTGGCTGGTGTGGTCATGATGGTCTCGAATTCGATTGGGGTCAATCTGCCTAGGGAGTCTTGTTTTCTGCGGCGGTGGTAGGTCCGTTCGATCCAG
>SYJA01000028.1 GCA_005798555.1 Actinomycetota bacterium | reverse complement strand
GACGGTGTCACCGCATAGGGCCGGGCGCCGCAACGACCTCAGGCTCGGCGGCAACCCCGAGTTCATGGCCGCGGCCGCCTTGACCCTGCAGGGGTTATCGCCCGCGCTCGACCCGGAGGCCTACGAAGCCGCCTGGCCCGCGGCAATTGACCAGGCCCGTGCCGCAGTGCAGGCCGAGCATGACGAAGTCGTGGCCCTGGGCGGCCTCTATGTGCTCGCGACCGAGCGCCATGAATCCCGTCGCATTGACAACCAGCTGCGAGGTCGATCCGGTCGCCAGGGAGACCCGGGTGAATCCCAGTTCTATCTATCCCTGCAAGACGACCTCATGCGGTTGTTCAAGGCCGACATGGTCGATGCATTCCTTCGTCGATTCAATGTGCCCGATGATGTGCCGATCGAGGCCAAGATGGTCACCAACGCCATTCGTTCGGCACAGTCGCAGGTCGAGGCGCAGAACTTCGAGATTCGAAAAGACGTCCTGAAGTACGACGATGTACTAAACCGCCAGCGGTTGGTTATTTATGACGAACGTCGCCGGGTACTCGAAGGTGAAGATATCGAAGAGCAGGTGCGAGACTTCATCAGCGACACCATCGAGGGCTATGTGCGTGCGGCTACGGCTGACGGCTATCCGGAGGACTGGGATCTAGATCAGCTCTGGACGGCACTGCGGCAGCTCTACCCGGTGACCGCGACCGCCGCCGAACTCGAACAGGCGTCGGGCGGTGATCGATCGGGATTGAGTCAGGATTACCTCGTGGCTGAATTAAAGGATGACGCCCAGCATGCTTACGACATTCGCGAGGAGAGCCTCGGGGATGAAGTCGCCCGTGAACTCGAACGACGGGTTATCTTGTCGGTGCTGGACCGCAAGTGGCGTGAACATCTTTATGAAATGGACTATCTGCGCGATGGCATCGGCCTGCGGGCGATGGCGCAACGTGATCCGCTTATCGAGTATCAGCGGGAAGGCTTCGACCTCTTCAACGCCATGATGGATGGCATCAAAGAGGAAACAGTTGGCTACCTATTCAATGTCGAAGTGCAGGTCAATGATGGCGCCCCCGCTGACGCGGAGTCGCAGGATGCGGCACCTGCTGCCGTGCTGCCAGCACCGACCCTGCCAGCACCGACCCTGCCAGCACCAAAGATGCCGCTGCTCGCCAAAGGGTTGGCTCCGAGCCGGCCGGCCCATCTTGCGTACTCGGCGCCGAGTGAATCCGGTGGCGTCGTGCACGGTGAACTCGCGGTCGAAGATGATGACACCGAAGCGGTTGATCCAACTGCCAGTCGTGCTGATCGGCGCCGAGCCGAGCGGGCTCGTCGCAAGGGCGGCCGCTAGCGCCACCACTGGGCAAAGGGCTAGCCGAGGTTGACCGCGGTGACCAGCCACCGCTCGCCGATGAACTCAAAGCGCATGGCCAAGGCGCGGGCCCGATCGCTGCCGACCAAGACCGCGGATGTCTCCGCGACGTCGTCGGCTATTCGACAGATGCGAATCGAGCGAACCTGCTTGAGGGTTCGAGTTGTGCTTTGGGTCTTGACGACGGCCCGAGAACTAGGGTGGCGCCGGACCGCGGCACCGCGCTCGGCAAGTTGCGCCAGTTGCCGCCGCTCCACCCAGCGGGTTAGCTGGCCAGGTGGGCGATCCCCGTAGCCCACCTCACTGATCGCGCGTGCCATTCGGGCCACCCAAGCGATGGGCAGGTCGCTGGTTTCCGGCTGCGATGCCGGGTCGGTATTCCTTGTGGCCCCGACTAAACGCAGGTGCCGCGGGACGGGTGGTGGGCTATCGATACCGGGTGCCACCTGCCAGTCCAATGGCAGGGGCAGTTGGTCGACTGGGGCAAAATGCAGGACGGTCACGGTCGTTCTCCTTAGTTCGCGTTAACTGGAGGACGGCCGCGGTCGGGGGGTCGCGGGAGTCTTGGTGCCGGTGCGCCGGCCTATCGGTAGCCCGGCTTCCCATTATTTTTTGAATCTTTTCGTTGCGTGCGTTTGCTTGTATTTGCTTCTGCTGAGAGTTCTACGTCACGGAGTAAAACCTGTCAATGGCAATGCGTTTTGGGCTGTGGATAACTTTTTCCGGACTAGCCGTTGATGAGCGAGAATCCACATGGCAAGAGTGTGCCCAGCCAGCGGGGCACCCAAACCTAATCATCTTCGAAATTCTGCTTCTGGAAGGGGGGCACTCGATGTCCATCACCAATCCCGATGATCTGCTCGCCCAGGTGGCAGCGGGCCTGCAGTCCAATTGTGATGCCGAAGTCATCGCCGAGGCAGCTGAGCTAGCCGAGGCGGAGCGGGCTCGGGTGCGGTTAGTTGATCGCTGGCCGGCCACCAGCAACCCGATCAGTATCCGGTCGATAGGGCTGCCGGCGGTATTCGGCACCGTGGTTGCTGCGAGCGCAACGGTGGTGGTGGTAGCGACCTCTTCTTGGAATCTTTGGGCACTTAGTACCGCTGCGGTGGTTTGTGTTGAGGGGTTGGCGGCCGGGCTGCGAGATGACGGCCCGGATCGGGTTATTCCGGCGGTCACCTGGCCGAGTTTCCTACGCGGGTTGGCCGGTGAACTTGTTCAAGTTCACACCATTGACGAGATCACCCGAACCGGGGAGTTAGTCGGGGTCGGTGCAGATCACCTGGATCTCATCGGCGGTGGTGCGGGCCAACTGGGCTCGCGGGCCACCATTGCATTTACGGCACTTGCAGCGGTGCAGGCTCTTGCCCGAAGGGATGGGTTTCCACAAAGTCGAAGGTGAGCGAATACATCCGAGTTATGTAGGCCTCCAACTGGCTGGCCTCCACCCGCCACTGGCCCCGGCCACCGATTTTGATCGCTGGCAACTCACCGGTGCGTACCAGTGCATAGGTCTGTGCGGCCGAGATATTCAGTGCGTCGGCGACATCGGCCAAGGTGAGGAAGCGTTGCGACATGGCCCCATGGTGCCAAAATTTCCCGCGCACCCAAACTACTTCGGGTGCACTTGTGGATAACTTTTCGCTCATATCCGCATTTCGAGTGAAACTAGTGCGACATGACGTCGATGCTAGGGGAGCACATGGCACTGCTAACAAAACAACACCAAGGTCAACTTTCCGCTCAAGTTCCGGCGCGGCGAATGCGGGTGATGCGCTGGCGTGATCTGCGGCTTTGGGCCGGCCTCGTGATCATCTTGTTCGCCATGTTCATCGGCGCCTTTCTGCTTTCGCGCGGGGAGGAGACAACAACCGTCTGGCGGGCTAGTAGTGATCTATCAGTCGGCTCGATTCCGATAGCGACTCCCGTGACGGTCGCACTTGGCGCCGCCCAGGATCAATACCTGCTGGCTAGTGAGCCGTTGACCGGGCAACTACGTTGGCCGGTCGCGGCCGGTGATCTGATTCCGCGTGGTGCACTTGGCTTCTCGCCGATGGTCAATGCCCGCATGGTTACTCTTCCGGTCGATCCTTTGCACGCGCCAGTGGATTTGGCGGCCGGAGCCGTTGTCGATATCTGGTCGACGCCCGCTGATGTGGCCGGCGGGGTTACCGCGCAACCGGTGTTGGTGCTACCGGGGGTAACTGTTGCCGAGGTAGCCGCAGATACCGTAGGCGTCGGCGGGGAGATAGCGGTCGTAGTTGAGATTCCAGAGGCAGTCGCCGATCAGCTAGTGGGCGCAGCACGTTTTGGCTTGATCGATCTGGTGGCGGTACCGATAGCCAGCCAGCAGGTGTCATGACGACCATAATTCTTGCCGCCACCGGATTCGATGGCGAGGCAGCACTTGTGGCAAGTGCCCCGGTGGCCGGCATCACCGTGGCCCGCCGGTCACTTGATGCAGTAGATCTTCTCGCGGCCGCTGCAACCGACCGGGCGATGCCGATTGTCTTAACAGGTGAGGTGCCACGAATTAGCCCGGACATCATCGCGCGTCTTCTTGCCGGTAGGCGCACGGTGATCGGGCTGGCAACAGGTGATGCCGACGCGCAGCTTCTCAGAATCCTTGGCGTTACGCGCATTACGCAGATTCAACCGACCGCGGAGTCCACGATGCGCGCGGTAGCTGCAGAGATTTTGCATGGAGTGACGGGGGTTTGGGATACCGGTAGTTGGCGGCAAAAGGACATGAAGATCGGTGCCGAGGCGGCGCCACTTGGTGGGCAATTGGTAGCTGTTTGGGGCCCGGCCGGGGCCCCAGGGCGCACCGGAATTGCCATCGCACTTGCTGATGCCTTCGCTCGGCAGGGTTCGTCCACCTGCCTGGTTGATGCTGACACATACGCGCCAGCGGTCTGTTTCAATCTGGGCATTCTTGACGACACAAGCGGCTTGGTGGTGGCCTGCCGCAATGCCGACAATGGCACGCTTAACCCAAGATCGCTGCAGTTGAGCGCCAGCTTGCTGCACGGCAATCTGCACGTGCTCGGGGGTATTCCACGCGTTGATCGCTGGCCCGACTTAAGGCACAGCGCTCTCACCTCAGTTTGGATAACAGCACGTGGAGCATTCAGCAGAACGGTACTCGATGTTGGCCCCTGTATTGAGGATGAAGGTGGGGTGGTGCAACACGGCGGTGGCACCTTATTGTCTTCGCGTCGAAACGCCGCCGCTGTCACCGCATTAACTTCGGCTGATGTGGTGGTCGCCGTCACCCGTGATGATCCGTTGGCGATCAGCCGATTAGTAACCGGGTTGCCTGCTGTGGCGCAATTGGGGGTTAGTGTGCCGATTATCGTCGCCCTTATCCAAGCGGGGGATCGCCGTAGTGGTCCGGCCCTCGATGCCTTGCGCAGCAGCGGTATCAACCTGCAGGTGGTGCCGATCCCATTCGACGCCGGTGGCTATCGAAGCGCCCTTGCGCAAGGGGCGCTGCTTGCCGAGGTCGCACCGCGCTCACCAACGCTCAAAGGAATTGCTGCACTAACTAAGGCGATTGCTAAGGAGATGGCAACACGATGACGCGATCGCCAACTTTGGCCCACTTGTAGATGGCGGCAGCGGCTTCCTCGGAGAGTCGAACGCAGCCGCCCGCCGCAATGGCTAGGCCCAGTTGTTTAACCGAGTGCATCGCGGTGCCGTCGTAATAGCGTGGTATTGCGTGCAGGCCGATCGGTGACTTGGTGTCAGGGCCGTAGGTGAAACGCATCATGTGCTTGAAAGTGACTTTTGAGTTCGGGTTATACGCGACTTTCGATTTGGAGAAAATTCGATAGGTGCCCATGACCGGGCGGTCAAAGCGGCCCACGACCGGGTACCGGCCGATAACTTGATCCCGCTCACCCATCACCCATACGGTCATCAGGGCCTTGTCGTACACGATGCGGCGGCCATGGTGGGTATCGCGCGGGAACTCTGGCACATTGCGGGCTTTGTTGGTTCTACTTGCCGGCTTGGGCGGTCGGACTTTCACCGGGGTGGTGGTGGTGGTGGGCGTCGAACTGGGCGCGGGCGTGGAACCGGTTGTGGGACCGGGCTGCGGGTCGGAGACTTCTTTAACCGGTGCGGCCGAGTGCGCGGCCGCTGCAACGGCGAGGCCGGTGCCGAAAGCGAGGGCCACCGCGACCAGTGCGGATACCGAGGTGACTAATACCCGATGGGCCGCTGGGACGCCGATTTTGTGCGAGAACCACATTTTGGCATGCTAGCAGTCCGCGAGGACCAGTAGCCGGATGAAACTGGGCCAGCTTATGGATAAAAGGTAATGGGGGAGATGCTGGTGCCTTGGAGCACCACTAGGTGCCGAACTCGTGTAACTATGGGCTTATGTCAGAGCGCCTAAGTGCCATGGACGTCTCTTTTTGGTTTATGGAATCGGCTGCTACCCCGATGCATATGGGCACGATCGGGATTTTCGAAAGGCCGGCTGACGGCTTCGAGTTGCCGCAGTTGGAGCGATTGATCAATGAGCGGATCGCTTTCGTGCCCCGGTACCGGCAGCGGATCCGGGAAGTACCGCTGCAGATCGGCCGCCCGGTCTGGGTCGATGACGATGACTTCGACTTGAGGTATCACGTTCGGGGGTTGGCGTTGCCGAAACCTGGCTCGCGCCAGCAACTCGATGAACTAGTGGGGCGGCTGATGAGCCGGCCCCTTGACCGCACCCGCCCGCTCTGGGAGCTGTCACTTATTTCTGGACTAGCCGGTGGCCGGTTCGCAATTGTCAGCAAAACCCACCAGGTGATGATCGACGGCCTGATGGGCATCGATATCTTGCAGGTGATTTTAGATGGCGAAGCGCAGCAGTCGAGTCCGCGCTCGGTTGGATCCTGGCTACCAGCCCCGGAGCCATCAGGACTTGAGCTCGTCACGTCCGCACTGAGTGAATCCCTGGCCCATCCCGGGATCGCACTTGATGTTGCACGCACCGCCGTCAAAGGCGTCGCCGCGGTGGTCTCGGACCTCGGGCGCAAGTCACTAAGTGCTGGAGCAACTGCGCTTACCTTCGCTCGGGTGGCGGCCGAGCCCGCGATGACTGTCACCGCTTTGAATGTGCCAATAGGCGCTGACCGGCTACTGGCGACCGCCGACTTCGACTTAGCGGCGGTCAAGGATGTGCGCCGGGGTCTTGGCGGGTCGATCAATGACATCGTGCTCGCGGTTGTCGCCGGGGCCTTGCGAACCTGGCTGATGGGCAGAGGCGTGCCAATCAGCGCCCGATCGCAATTGCGGGCGGTGGTGCCGATCAGCACGGCGAACAGCGGTGACTCGGTGGATTCGATCGGACCGGTTTCCGCATTCTTGGTCGACCTACCCCTGGGTGAGCCTGACTCGATTGTGCGGCTGCGGCAGATTAGTTACCAACTAGCGCAGTACCAGGATGTTTCGCATCTACTTGGGGCCGAGACCATGATCAACATGGCAAGTTATGGCCCGCCGACACTGCACGCCCTCGGGGTGCGGCTGGCATCGAATCTGTCGAGCCGGCTCTACAACGTGGCGGTGGTAAACGTGCCAGGCCCGCAGCACCCCATGTACGTTGCTGACGCCCGACTCGTTGGCTCGTACCCGTTGATGCCGCTGCCACAAAACCAAGCCTTGAGCATTTCACTGATGTCATATGACGGCCAGCTCTTTTTTGGCGTCAACGCGGATCGGTCGACTATCGTGGAGGTGGAGAGCTTCATTGGCTGCCTTCGGGACTCATTGGAAGAGTTGACGCAGGCGGCTAATATGCGAGGGGACCGCCATCAGCGGGTGGTTGATCACGGGGAGACGGCAAGATGAATTCGGCAAGTGCGTCCCTGCCGATTGCTGCACCGACGGTGAAAACTGCGCGCCGCGGGATTGTCCTTGGCGGTGGCGGAGTGCTGGGCGGCACCTGGGCCATCGGTGCGCTGTGTGCCTTGGAGCAAACCCACGGCTTCGCGGCGAGTAGCGCCGACGTGCTCATTGGCACGTCGGCCGGGTCGGTGCTGGGGGCGCTTATTGGATGCGGGGTGAGTGCCGAGGAGTTACGCCAGTACAACAACGAGGAAGTCGTCTCGGGGGGTCCACTAGCCGGCTACCACTGGGATCCAGCGAGGGCTACCGGCGGTTCCAGGCCTGCGCTGCCGCGACTGCCGGCCCCCGGCTCAGTGAGGTTGATCGGGTCTAGCCTGCGGCACCTTGGCCAACTGCCGACCACCGCTGTGCTTTCAGCCTTCCTGCCCGAGGGTCGAAAATCCTTGGCGAAGGTTGGCCATTTAGTGGCTGCTGTCACCCCCGAGGCTGGCTGGGCGCCGCGCTCTGGGGTATGGGTGGTGGCGATGGACTACGAAACCGGCAAACGCGTGGTGTTCGGGCGCTCGGGGGCGCCCACCTCGCGGCTACCGGCCGCGGTGATGGCATCTTGCGCGATTCCCGGCTGGTTTACCCCGGTGTTAATCGGTGGCCGGGCCTATGTTGATGGCGGCGCGGTTTCTGCGACCTCGGTTGACGTGGTTGCGCACGCCGGCCTCGATGAGGTCTACGTGATCGCACCTATGGTGTCATTTGACCATGATCAGCCGAAGACAATTGCCGCCCGGCTGGAGCGACGTTGGCGCGAACAAGTAACAAGCAACTGCGTTGCCGAGGCGAATCTAGTCCGCAAAACCGGGGCGAAAGTCACCATCGTGGGCCCCGGGCCGGCGGACCTAGAAGCCATCGGGGCGAACTTGATGGATGCCAGCCGGCGTGCCAAGGTGCTGGAGACGTCGCTGCGCACCAGCACCGAAGCCTGGCACCAGGCCGCGCTATTGGCCGAAGCCGGCTAGCGGCTGAGCCAGTCGCGACCGAGTTCCTCGTCTTTTTCGAGGTACCGGATCAGTTGCTCCTGCACCATTTGTTCGAGCTTGCCACCGACGAATGGCACGGTTGACTTGATGGTGGCGGCGGTGTGCGAGGCTACTTGCGCGCCAGCCTTGGTCAAAGTGATAACCCCGGTGGCTGCCAGCGGCCCGGAGAAGGACACTTCGAATTTGGCGGTGCAGGAGTCACCAGCAATCGGCGCCCACGTTTGCTGCTCGGTCACTTCGAGGTTCGAACCCACCAGGGCCGATGCAAAGGATGGCAAATCTGCGGTCAGCACCCGAACCGTGGTGATCTCGGTGGTCCCACCGGCCCCTTCGGTCACGGTCACCTCGCACGAAATCGAGCCGGTTTGCTCGGCGCGAGTGCGGACGTAGCCTGGATCGGTGAGCATGGCGCGCACCTGATCGATGGATCCGGGGAAACTCTGGTGACCATCTAAGGTCGTCGTCATTGCTGGTGCCTCCTTCGGCTAGCGTAGCGATGTGACGGAAGTAGTCGACGCCGGTCTGAGTACGGCTATTGACGCAATCTCCGATCCGCAGCTGCGAAACCTTGGGCGCAGGTTCTTTAGATTCGTGGCCCGAGCTGATGTGGCCGCCTACTCCACGGCCGCCTTGATCGCCGAGGTTGAGCAACTTCGGGCTTTCGCTCAGGTGCGCCAGGCTGGCACGCCACTTGTCGAGGTGCGCGACGGAAATGATGCACCGTTCACGGTGGCCATGGTGGTCACCGACGATATGCCGTTCCTGGTTGATTCAGTTTCGGGTGAGTTGAGCCTTGAGGGTAGGTCGGTGCGGTTGATCATTCACCCGCAATTGGTTGTGCGCAGGGATAGCGCAGGGCAGCTGCTCGAGATACTCGATATCGATGTTGACCAAGACCGGCCGGCGGATGCCATCGCGGAGTCCTGGATGCGCATCGACATGGATCGCGATTACCTGCACGCCGACGGCAAGGCGACCGCCGATCGACTAGCGCAAATTCTGGGCGATGTCCGTGCGGCTAATGTCGACTGGCTCCCGATGCGGGCCAAGGCGCAGGAGATTGCCGCGGCGCTTGTCGCGACCCCCCCGAAGACCTTGCCGTTAGAAGAGGTCGAGGAGGGCGCCGAGCTGCTCAACTGGTTGACCCAGGACAACCTGACCTTCCTCGGCTACCGGGAATATGCCCTGGCCAGCATCGATGGGCAAGAGGCGCTCGTGCCGGTACCCGGTACCGGGCTCGGCATCTTGCGCCAAGAGCCAACAACGGGTAGAGCGGCCGCTGCCGCTGCAGTACTTCCGACCGCGGCGCGCGAAAAGGCACGCGAGAACCGGCTCCTGGTACTCACCAAGGCGAATTCCCGCTCGACCGTGCACCGCAACGCGTACTTGGATTACTTCGGGGTAAAAGTCTTCGACGACGCCGGCCAGATCACCGGGGAGAAGCGGTTCCTTGGTTTGCTTACCGCCGCAGCCTTGACGGAGAGCATCGCCGACGTGCCGGTACTGCGCGTGCGCTACCAGCGCGTGATGGATGATCTAAAACTTGTTGCTGGCTCGCACCGCGCCAAGGATCTGCTGCAGTTCTTGGAGACCTACCCACGTGATGAGTTCTTCCAAACACATGCCGCTGAGCTAGTGGAGTTGTCGGCGGCCGTCATGCAATTGCAAGAGCGCCGTCAAACTCGGCTATTTGTCCGGGTCGACGACTATGAAAGATTCGTGTCCTGTTTGGTATACCTGCCCCGCGACCGGTACACGACCGCGGTCCGCCTGCGCATCGAGCACCTTTTGGTCGACGCATTTGCC
This sequence comes from Actinomycetota bacterium, assembly GCA_005798555.1. GTDB lineage: Bacteria > Actinomycetota > Actinomycetes > S36-B12 > S36-B12. Next base: position 1,476 of record SYJA01000028.1, on the reverse strand, counting down.
GGTGTCAGTGTTGACTACACCGCGCGGGTTAGCGAGTCGGTGCTCGCCCGGTTGCACTATGTGGTTCGTCTTGCCCCAGGGGCAGATCTTGGACCAATAGATATCCCAGCCTTGGAATCGAAGTTGGCTGCGGCAGCCCGCAGTTGGGAGGACGACTTCACGGCGGCAGTTGTTGATGCGGTAGGCGAGACATCGGCCGCCCCGTTGCTCCATCAATACAGCGCGGCATTCCCGGAGGCCTACAAAGAGCAGTTCGGCGGCGCTGCCGCGGTAGGTGATGTGTTGACCCTTCGCGACCTGCCAGCTGGTGAGTTGTCACTTCGCCTCTATCACCTAGACGAGACCGATGACCGAGCGATGAGATTTTCGGTCATGCGTGTAGGTCGTGCAATGTCGCTGTCCCGCATCCTGCCGACCTTGCAGTTGATGGGCGTTGAGGTAATCGATGAGCATCCGCACGAGATCAAACCGGCCCGGCAGGAGCCGGTATGGATCCTTGACTTCGGCCTGTCATTGCCCGCGGACGGCGTGCGTGATCGCCAGACGCTGGCAGCTCGATTTACCGATGCCTTCCGCGCCGCATGGCAAGGGGAGTGCGAGACCGACGAATTCAACGGGTTAGTCGTGGGAGCGGGTCTGCGTTGGGATCAGGTGGTGATTATTCGCGCCTATGCCCGGTACCTGCGCCAGATCGGCTCAGCATTTAGTCAGGATTACCTGCAGGAGACGATACTCTCGAATGCGCTGATCAGCTCGGCACTGGTGCAGTTATTCGAGGTGCAATTTGCCCTAGGCGAGAAGTCAGCGGCCGAGCGTGAAACCGAAGCCAGGGCCATAGTTGGTCGGATCGAGGAGGCCCTAATTGAAGTGCGCAGCCTGGACCAAGACCGCATTCTTCGTAGTTTCCTAACTTTGATTCGCGCTACCTTGCGCACTAATGCCTATGCCAATACCGGCAAAGCACGCAAGGCATTTGCGATCAAGCTGGATCCGAAGCTGATTCCGGATCTACCGCTGCCGACACCGATGTTTGAGATCTGGGTTTATTCGCCACGGGTCGAAGGTGTTCACCTGCGCATTGGCCGGGTGGCCCGAGGTGGGCTGCGGTGGAGTGACCGGCGCGAGGACTTCCGCACCGAGGTACTCGGCTTGGTCAAGGCCCAAGAGGTGAAAAATGCGGTCATCGTTCCGGTCGGGGCCAAGGGGGGCTTCTACCCGGTGCACCTACCTGACCCGGCCGTAGATCGCGATGGCTGGCTGACCGAGGGCAAGGCGGCCTACCGCGAGTTCATCTCCGCGCTGCTCGACGTAACCGACAACATGGTCGGGGGCGCCGTGGTGCCACCGGTGGATGTCGTCAGGCGTGATGGGGATGACACCTACCTGGTGGTGGCGGCCGACAAAGGCACCGCGACCTTCTCCGATCTGGCCAATGAGATCGCCGGCGAGTACGGGTTCTGGCTGGGCGATGCCTTC